>NZ_JALPSX010000013.1:0-119671 GCF_023217995.1 Agromyces sp. C10
GGGGTGGCGCCGGTCGGCCGTCGCCCCCCGGTCGGCGCCCGTGCCCCCGGTCGCCGCCGACGGATGCCGCGCCGCGGCGGCCGCGCGACGGGATCCGTCGCGCGTCACGATGACGTCGAGCGAGTACGCCGGATCGGCGTCGAGGAACGGGGCGTGGAACACCCGCCCGCTCGTGCCGAAGCCGACGACGGCGGTGCGGATGGGGTCGCCGACGCGGGCGGATGCGGCATCCGTCATCACAGCACCTCGCTGAGGAAGCGGCGCAGGCGCGGGCTCTGCGGGCGGTCGAAGAGGTCGTCGGGGTGGCCGTGCTCGACGACGCGGCCCTCGTCCATGAACACGACCTGGTCGGCGACCCTGCGGGCGAAGCCCATCTCGTGGGTGACGACGAGCATGGTCATGCCGCGCTGGGCGAGCTGCGCCATGAGGCTCAGCACACCCTTCACGAGCTCGGGGTCGAGCGCGCTGGTGGCCTCGTCGAAGAGCATGACCTCGGGCTCCATCGCGAGGGCCCGGGCGATGGCCACCCGCTGCTGCTGCCCGCCGGACAGGTCGCGCGGGCGGTGGTCGGCGCGCTCGGCCAGCCCCACCTCGGCGAGCCGCTCGTGCGCGATGCGGTTCGCCTCGGGCCGCGACATCCGCTTCACGTTGCGCAGGGCGAGCGCGACGTTCTCGAGCGCGGTGTGGTCGGGGAACAGGTTGAAGTGCTGGAACACCAGGCCGATCCGTCGCCGCACGACGTCGGGCCTCTGGCGCAGCACGCTCTCGCCCGCGAGGAGGACGTCGCCGCCGCTCGGCTCGTGGAGGCGGTTCACCCCGCGCAGCAGCGTCGACTTGCCCGAACCGGACGGGCCGATGATGCACGTGGTGGTGCCCGGCTGGACGGTGAGGCTCACGTCGCGGAGCACCTCGATGTCGCCGTAGGCCATGGTGAGCCCGCGCAGCTCGAGGCTGGAGCCGGTGTAGAGGTGCCCGTCGGTGATCGGCACCGGAGACGTGTACGTCATGTGTTGCTCCCGTAGGTGAGTGCGGTCGGCGGGGTCTGCTGCTCCTCGACCTCGTCGAGGCCGCTCTTGGGCGGCGCGGCCTTGCGCCGGCCGGTGCGGAACCGCTCGTCGAAGTAGTTCACGAGGTGCGTGAGCGGCACGGTGATCACGAGGTAGAAGAGACCGGCCATCACGAGCGGCGACAGGTTGCCGGTGAGGACGGCGGCGTCCTGGCCGACCCGGAACAGCTCCCGCTCGGACACGAGCAGGCCCAGGAAGTAGACCAGGCTCGAGTCCTTCACGATCGCGATGAACTGGTTGACGAGCGCGGGCAGGACCCGGCGCACGCCCTGCGGCACGACCACGAGGCGCATGGCGCTGCCGTAGCTCATGCCGAGCGCGCGGCAGGCCTCGAGCTGGCCGCGGTCGACGCTCTGGATGCCGGCGCGGAAGATCTCGCCGATGTAGGCGCTCGCGATGAGGCTGAGGGCGAGGATGCCGAGCGGGTACGGCGACGGGCCGAAGATCTGCTGGCTCATCCGCGCG
The DNA here is from genome assembly GCF_023217995.1 of Agromyces sp. C10. NCBI lineage: Bacteria > Bacillati > Actinomycetota > Actinomycetes > Micrococcales > Microbacteriaceae > Agromyces > Agromyces sp. C10. The sequence continues at coordinate 1,533 of NZ_JALPSX010000013.1, forward strand.
AAGCCCTGGCCGATGAGCAGGATGGTGAGGATCGCGGGCAGGCCGCGGAAGACGTCGGTGTACACGCGGGCGGGCACGCGCAGCCAGCGCGAGCGCGAGATGCCCATGATCGCGACGACCATGCCGAGCACGACGCCGATGACGGTGGCCGCGATCGAGATGACGAGCGTGTTCACGAGGCCGACGCCGAGCAGCTGCGGGAAGACCTGCCACATCGCGTCGAAGTCGAGGAAGGTGGCGACGAGGTTGTCGAGCCAGTCCATGTTGTGCTCCGTTTGTTCGGGTGGTGGTCCGGTGCGGGCCGCGCGGGTGCTGTGGGCGGCCCGCACCGGGACGCGAGGCGAGGGCTACTCGCCCTGCTCGCTCGAGGGCAGGTACTGCTCGGGCATGGGCGAGCCCGGGAACCACTTCTGGTAGAGCTCCTTCCAGGTGCCGTCCTCCATGGCCTCGTGCAGGGCCTCGTTGAGGGCCTCCTGGAACTCGGGCTTGCCCTTGGCGATGGCGAAGCCGGCGGGGGCGTCGAACGACGGGATGTCGATGGCGTTCTCCAGGCCGTACTGCGCCGCGTACTCCTTGGCGGCCTCGTAGTCGAGGAAGTGCGCGTCGACCGCACCGGAGTTCACCGCGGAGATCGCGGCGTTGTTGTCGGGGAAGCGGACGAGCTCGGTCTCGGTGAAGTTCTTGACCGCGTACGCCTCCTGCAGGGTGCCCTGCACGACGCCGAGCCGCTTCCCGGCGAGGTCGTCCTCGTCGGCGATGTCGGCGTCGGGGCTCGCCATGACGGTGAGGTAGCCGGCGAGGTAGCCGTCGGAGAAGTCGACGGTCTGCTGGCGCTCCTCGGTGATGCCGATCGCGGCGACGCCGACGTCGAACTGGCCGTTGGCGACCGCGGCGAGCAGGCCCGAGAAGTCCTGGCCGGTGAACACGACGTCGTCGATGCCGATGCGGCCGGCGACGTCGGTGAACAGCTCGACGTCGAACCCGGTGAACTCGCCGCTCTCGTCGGTGAAGGTGTAGGGCTTGGCGTCGCCGAGGCTCGCCACGCGGATCTGGCCGGGGGTGATCAGGCCGTACGGGTTGTCGTCGGCCGCGTCGGTCGCCTGGTCTCCCGCGGCGCCGCTGGCGCAGGCGGACAGGACGAGGGCGGTGGCCGCGGCGACGGCCGCGACGGCCGTGCGGCGGAGGAGGGTGCGCTGCTTCACGGTGCGTTCCTTCGGTTCGGAATGTGGGTGGTGGTGCTGGTCGGATGGTGCTCGGATGGTGCTCGGGTGGTGCGGACGCGAGTCGGGCTGGTGCGGCCCGGCTCTTGTTGAGACCGGTCTCAATCGCGTAGATTGAGACCGGTCTCAATGCGTTTCCGGCACACTAACCGTCGCTCGAGACATCCGTCAACAACTTTTTCCGAGGAGTGCTCGAATGCCGGTGGATCCGCTGAACGGCCGCAGGGAGGTCACGGTCAGCGACGTCGCCGCCGCGGCCAAGGTGTCGAAGGCGACGGCGGCCCGCGTCCTCGGCGGCTACGGGGCCGCCAGCGAGGCCGTGCGCGACCGCGTCCAGGCCGCGGCCGAGCAGCTCGGCTACCACCCGAACGCCCTGGCCAAGACGATGACGACCGGCCGGTCCAACTCCATCGGCATCATCGTCGGCGACATCGAGAACCCGTTCTTCGCCCAGGCGACGCGAGGGGCGGCGGATGTCGCGAAGGCCGCCGGCTACGACCTGATCCTGCTGAACTCCGACGAGCACGCCGTCGCCGAGGAGAACGCGATCTCGGTGCTGCTGGCCAAGCGCGTCGACGGCATCCTCGTGGCGCCCGCCTCCACCACCGACCCGTCGAGCCTGCGGGAGGCGGTCGAGCGGGCCCGGCCGATGGTCCTGTTCGACCGCGTCGCCGACGGGCTCGACGTCGACACGGTCGTCGCCGACAACCTCGCGGGCGCGCGACGACTCGCCCAGCTGCTGCTCGACGCCGGACACCGCCGGATCGCGTTCGTGTCGACCATCGCGCACGCCGACGAGTACCGGGTCGGCGATCGACTCGGCTCGAGCTCGGTCGACGACCGCGTGCGCGGGTTCGTCGGGGCGCTCGCCGACGCGGGCGTCGACGATCCCGCCCGGTTCGTCCGTCTGAACGCGCGCGACGGCGTGCCGGCGGTCGTCCGTGCGCTCGTCGACGACGGCATCACCGCCATCGTCGCCTCCGACAGCCTCATCGCGCAGGCCGCCTTCCGGGAGCTCCGCACGTTGAGGCGCCGGATCCCCGACGACGTGTCGCTCGTCGCGTTCGACGACGCCGACTGGACCAGCCTCTCCGCCCCGGGCATCACCGTCATGGCCCAGCCCATCCACGAGATCGGCGCCGAGGCCGCGCGGCTGCTCATCCGGCGCATCGCCGGCGATGGCGCGCCGACCGAGCACGTGGTCCTGCCCCAGCGCCTCGTCGAACGCGAGTCCATCGCGCCGCCGCGAAGCTGAGGCCGGAGGTCGTCAGGCGTCGCGCCAGCCGTGCTGCGGTTCGAAGCCGAGCTCGGCCCGCGCCCGGTCGATCGCGAAGAGCGACTCGTGCTCGCCGAACTCCCGCCGCAGCTCGACGCCCGGGAAGAACTCCTCGATGAGCGCCGCCGTCGACCGCGACATGACGGTGTCGCGGTTCGCGATCACGTAGCTGCGGGCCCCGGTCACGTCGGCTTCGAGGGCGAGTCGAACGGATGCCGCGGCATCCCGCACGTCGATGTAGCTGAACGCGTTGAACAGCCGCGACTCGGGCGCCTCCTCGAAGCCGGGGAACTCGCCGTAGCGGTCCGGGTCGATGACGTTCGAGAACCGCAGCGCGACGAACGGGATGCCGGACCAGTCCGAGATGTGCTCGGCCATGGTCTCGCCGAGCACCTTCGAGAGCGAGTAGGTCGTCGTCGGCCGCGGGTAGTGGTCCTCGTCGATGGGCAGGTAGGCCGGCGGGGCGTCCCGGGTGAAGTCGAGGCCCAGCGTCGTCTCGCTCGAGGCCCACACGACCCGCTCGACCCCGGCCCGTGCGGCGGCGAGGAAGACGTTCGAATTCACCGCGTTGTTGACGTTGAGCGTGCGGGCGGGCGTGAAGATGGACGGCGCGGGGATCGCCGCGAGGTGCGCGACCGCGTCCACCCCGTCGATCACCTCGAACGCATCGCCGGCATCGGTCAGGTCGGCCTGCGTGTACGTCAGGTCGGGCCGCGACCACCGCGCAGGCAGGAGCGGTGACGGCGCCACCACGTCGGTCGCGAGCACCTCGTAGCCGTGCTCGAGCAGGTCGGTCACGACCGCCCGTCCGGCGAGGCCCGACGCCCCGGTGACGCAGATCCGCTTGCCCATGCCGCTCCCCCTCGTCGCCGTCGCGCGACGGCCCCGCCCATTCTCCGGGCCGGGCCGGACCGCCGTCCACCCCCGCCGACCGATGGGCGCGGCGCCCGCGTACCATCGACCCATGAGCGAGCCGGCCGAGCAGGATCCGCGCGATCCGACCCCGTGGTGGCAGGACCAGACGGATGTCGGCGGACTCGGCATGGCCCGCCTGTTCGCCTGGGCGGCCCTCTTCATGGGCGTCGGCGCGCTCGGCATCGCCGTCTTCGCCCCGCTCGAGGGCGACGCGCTCCGCACGGTGTGGATCGCGGGCTTCGGGACCGTGGCGATCTGGGTCGCCGGAATGGCGGCGCCGCGGTATCGGCGGGAGGGCGTCCGGATCTCGTGGGCGGTGCCCGCCGCGATGGTGCTGGGCGGCCTCGCCATCCTCGTCGCGGCCTACGCGTTCGTCGTCATCGTCGCGGCATCCGGCGGGGTCGAGCTGCCCGCGCCCGAGCACTGGCTGCCGTCGTCGGCACCGGCGCGGCCGGGCGTTCCCACCTGATGCGAGCGGATGCCGCGGGTCAGGCTCCCCCGAGCGATCGGTTGTAGTCGGCGATCGACTCGTCGGCGACGTCGCGCGCGATCGATCCGAACAGCTCCCACTGCGGTTCGCCCATGGTGCCGCCGAGGATGCACTCGCTGCCCGCGACGTCGACGAGCTCAGGTTCCTGGCTCGGGTCCTCGACGTCCATGTAGACGTACCAGAGCCCGTCGTCGCGCTGCAGCACCGTCGCCGCGTCGAACGGCGCGAACACCGTCCGGCCCGGGTCGCCGTAGAAGCGGCCGGTCTGGGCGCGGCAGAGCGCGTACGCGTCGATCGCCTCGAGCGAGCTGCCCGCGCCGCGGGCGGCGGGCTCCTCGGTCGGCGGCGCGGTCTCGGTGGCGGGCGGCGTCGTCTCGGCGGGCTCGCTCGTCGTCGGCGGCGCGCTCGGCGTGGTGGTCGGGTCGGGGTCCCCGGGGGCGCACCCGGCAAGGAGGCCGGCGAGCGCGACCGCGCCGGCCAGGAGCGTGACGGCGGGCGCTGGTCCGATGCGAGTGGTCCGGTTCATCTCCGCAGGCTAACGGCGCCGCAGGGCGGTCGGCCCGAGGGCGCGCCCGCGCGCGCCGGACCGGCCGGAGGCGGCGCGGCCGCCCTTCAGCTCGTGCGGTCGAGCGCGGCGAGCACGCGGGGCACCGCGCCGCCGAGGTTCCACTCGTCGGCGAGCGCGAGCAGCGCCTCACGGGGCCCGTCGGCCGGGGGCGCGAGGCGGGCGCCGGCCTCCTCGGCCGACGGGAGCTCGAGGTCGCGGACGACGTTCACGACCCGGGGCGCGACCGCGAGGTAGTCGTGGGCGCCCGCGAGTTTGGCGCGCATGGTGGCCGACATCCGCGGGGCGGCGTCCGCGACATCCGGATCACCCGATGCCACCACGAGCATCGCATCGAGGGAGCCGAAGTCGCCCAGGAGCCCGGCGGCCGTCTTCTCGCCGATGCCCGCAACGCCCGGGAGGCCGTCGGACGTGTCGCCGCGCAGCACCGCGAAGTCGGCGTACTGGGACGCCTCGATGCCGTACTTCGCGACGACCCACTCGCCGGTCACCAGCTCGAGCCGGCTCATGCCGCGCGCGGTGTAGATCACGCGGATCCCCCGCTCGTCGTCGACGAGCTGGAACAGGTCCCGGTCGCCCGTGACGACGTCGACCGGCATCGTCGCCTGCGTCGCCATCGTGCCGATGACGTCGTCGGCCTCGTGCTCGGCGACGCCCACCACCGGGATGCCGAGCAGGCCCAGCACCTCGCGGATCATCGGCACCTGCGCCTCGAGCGGGTCGGGCACCTCCTCGACGTCGGGGCCGCCCGGCACGACCTCCTCGACGCGGTGCGCCTTGTAGCTCGGGATGAGGTCGACCCGCCACTGCGGCCGCCAGTCGTCGTCCCAGCAGGCGACGAGATGGGTCGGCTCGAAGTCGCTCACGAGCTTCGCGATCATGTCGAGCAGCCCGCGCACCGCGTTCACGGGCGTGCCGTCGGCGCGCCGGATCGAGTCGGGCACGCCGTAGAACGCACGGAAGTACAGCGAGGCGGTGTCGAGCAGCATCAGACGATCGGCCATGGGGCGATCCTGTCACAGCGAACCCACAGCCAGGCGGGCCGGATCGCGGAACAGCCCGGCCCGCTCGACGGTTGTTCCGGATGACGCCGCGACACCGCCCCGTGCGGGTGTCGCGTTCGGGCGCCGCAGCCGGCGGCGACCATGGCGTCCAGGAGGAGGAACCGTGTCCCACGACTACCGCAGCACTCCCGAGGCGATCGCCCGCCTCACCCCCTTGCAGCGCAAGGTCACCCAGGACGACGCGACCGAGCCGGCGTTCCGCAACGAGTACTGGAACAACCACGACCCCGGGCTCTACGTCGACGTCGTGTCGGGGCAGCCGCTGTTCGCGAGCGTGCACAAGTACGACAGCCGCTCCGGCTGGCCGAGCTTCACCCGCCCGATCGACGACGGCGCCGTGACCGAGCACGTCGACCGCTCGCTGTTCATGAAGCGGGTCGAGGTCCGCTCGTCGGGCGCCGACAGCCACCTCGGCCACGTCTTCGACGACGGCCCCACCGAGGCCGGCGGCCTGCGCTACTGCATCAACTCCGCGGCGCTCCGCTTCGTCCACCTCGACGACCTCGAGGCCGAGGGCTACGGCGAGTACCGCCACCTGTTCGAGACGACGGATGCCGCGGCATCCGCCCGCACCACCACCGAGAGCGAGGACCGCGCATGACCACCCCCGGCGCCATCACCACCCTGCCCGGAGCCGAGACCGCCGTCCTCGCGGGCGGCTGCTTCTGGGGCATGGAGGAGCTCATCCGGAAGATGCCCGGCGTGCTCGGCACGCGCGTGGGCTACACGGGCGGCGACGTGCCGAACGCGACCTACCGCAACCACGGCTCGCACGCCGAGGCGATCGAGGTCGTGTTCGACCCCGCCAAGCTCAGCTACCGCGAGCTGCTGGAGTTCTTCTTCCAGATCCACGACCCGACCACGAAGAACCGCCAGGGCAACGACATCGGCACGAGCTACCGGTCGGCGATCTACCCCACGAGCGCCGAGCAGCACGACACGGCGATCGACACGATCGCGGATGTCGACGCGTCGGGCATCTGGCCCGGCCCGGTCGTGACCGAGGTCGCCCCGGCCGGCGCGTTCTGGGAGGCCGAGCCGGAGCACCAGGACTACCTGCAGCGCATCCCGTGGGGCTACACCTGCCACTTCGTGCGTCCGGACTGGAAGCTGCCGAAGCGCGACACGGCGCACGCCGGGTGACGCCCCGCTAGCGTGGGGCGCATGCGGTTCTCGATGCGCGTCCCGGAACGGCTCCGCGTGTCGGAGCGGTTCCGGGCCACGAAGCGGTCACCGCTGCTGCAGGTCCTGAAGTCGGCGGTCGCGACGGTCGCCGCGTGGCTGATCGCCGGGTGGCTGATCCCCGGCCCGCTGCCGGTGTTCGCCGCGATCGCCGCCCTGCTCGTGGTGCAGCCGAGCGTGAACCAGTCGCTCGGCAAGGCCGTCGAACGCAGCGTCGGCGTCATCGCGGGCGTCGTGATCGCGTCGGCGCTCGGCCTCGTCTTCGGACCCGCCGGGTGGGTGGTGCTCGTCGCGATCGTCGCCGCGATCCTCATCGCGTGGGCGCTGCGCATGACCACGGGCACGTCCAACCAGGTCGCGATCAGCGCGATGCTCGTGCTCGCGCTCGGCGGCACCTCCCCGGAGTACGCCCTCGACCGGGTCATCGAGACGCTCATCGGCGCCGCGATCGGCATCGTCGTGAACGTCCTCATCGTGCCGCCCGTGCTCGTGGCGCCGTCGCGCGACCACCTCGCCCGGCTCGGCGGCGAGCTCGCGGCATCCGTCGACCGTCTCGCGACAGCCCTCGAGACGCCGCAGCAGCCGGCCGACCTGAACGGCCTCATGATCGAGGCGCGGCTCATGCGCCCCATGCGCGACGCCGCGGATGCCGCCATCGCCGAGGCCGAGGAGTCCCTGACCCTCAACCCGCGGCGCTCGGCGCACCGCGGCGACCTCGCCGAGCAGCGCAAGCTGCTGAACCGGCTGAGCCCGATCGTCACCCAGGTCGTCGGCATGACCCGCGCCTTCGTCGACCACTACGACGACGGGCTGCACGAGGAGCCCACCGTCCGCGCGATCGCCGAGCAGCTCCGCCGCGCCGCGCACGACGTGCGGCTCGCGGTGCACCTCGCCGACGTCGAGCCGCAGCCGCTCACCTCGGCCGTGCCCGCCCTCACGTCGCCGCTCGTCATCTCGCCGCCGAAGTCCGATCACTGGATCCTCGTCGGCTCGCTCATGGAGGACCTGCGACGCATCCGCGAGGAACTCCTCGAGGACGAGGTCTCGCCCGACGCCGCCGGGTTCTGACGGCTCGGCCACCCTCACCGGACGTCGGGCGGGCCGGAAACGGACGGGCGGGTCAGCTGAGCAGGTCGCGGACCGACTCGCCCCACTCGAAGCCGCAGTCGCGGCAGTCGAAGATCGGGTCGTCGGCGTGGGCACCGGCGGACGCGGCGTCCGTCGCCTCGACCTCGAAGTCGAGGGGGCCGTACACGATCACGCGCACCGCGGCGGAGCCGCAGCGGTGGCAGGGCTCGTCGAGCACGTCGGGCTCGAGCGTCGGATGCGTCTGGTTCGTCATGGCCATCACGGTAGGTGAGCCCTCCGACATCCGGCGGATCCGGCCCGCGCGTCGCCCGCGCGGCGGACGGACGGCCGGCACCTCGACACGGCGGCGGTCGGCTGCGGCATCCGCGGTGGCTAGGGTCGAGGCGGAAAGGGGTGCGCCATGACCGGAACGGTGCGCGTGAGCGGCTTCGACTTCTTCTCGGCCGGCGAACTGCCGGCTCCGAACCTCCCCGCAGCGGAGGTCGCCGCTATCGTGCGCGAGCACTGGGGACTCGACGTCGCCCTCGAGCCGCTCGGCAGCCAGCAGGACCAGAACTTCCTCGCCTCCGCGGGCGGCACGCCGGTCGGCGTCGTGAAGATCACCAACCCGGCATTCACCGCGGCGGAGCTCGACGCGCAGGACCACGCCGCCAGCCGCATCGCCGCCGCGGCGCCGCAGCTGCGCATCGCCACGACCACGCGCGCCGACGACGGCACCCCGCGCTCGGTCGTCGCCGAGACCGGCGAGGGCCCGCTCGCGATCCGCCTGCTCGAGTACCTGCCCGGCGGCACCCTCACCGGCGGCGCGCACCTCTCCCCCGCGGTCGTCGCCCGCATGGGCGAGCTCGCGGGGCACGCGAGCCTCGCGCTCGCCGGCTTCGAGCACCCCGGCCTCGACCGGGTGCTGCAGTGGGACCTCCGCCACGCCGACCGCGTCGTCGACCTGCTCGCGCACTACCACCCCGACGAGGCCAAGCGGGCGATGGTGACGGATGCCGCGGCCCGCGCCTGGGCCGACGTGCAGGCCGTCGCCGCCGACCTCCCCGTGCAGGCCGTGCACCTCGACCTGACCGACGACAACGTCGTCTGCACGACCGAGCGCGGCATCCGCACGCCCGACGGGATGATCGACTTCGGCGACGTCACGGCGAACTGGGCCGTCTCGGAGCTCGCGATCACGATCTCGTCGGTGCTGCACCACGCCGGTGCCGAGCCCGCGTCGGTGCTGCCGGCGGTGCGCGCCTTCCACGCGCTGCGGCCGCTGTCGCCCGCCGAGGTGGCCGCGCTCTGGCCGCTCGTCGTGCTGCGCGGTGCCGTGCTCGTCGTCAGCGGTGAGCAGCAGGTGCAGATCGACGGCGGCGCGAACGCGTACGCCGCCGCGGGCGTCGAGCGCGAATGGCGCATCTTCGAGCAGTCGACGTCGGTGCCGTCCGAGGTGATGACCGGCGTGATCGCCGACGCGCTCGGCGTGCCGCTCGGTAGTCGAGTTGGCGCGCCGAAGACGCCCCATATCGAGACCTCCCCCGGGTTCGACCCCGCTCGCGCGGCGCGCCTCGACGTGTCGATCACCTCGGACGACGTCGATGCGGGCGCCTGGCTCGACCCCGAGCTCGAGGAGCGGCTCGCACTCCGCGCGCTCGACGCCGGAGCCTCCGTGGCCTGGCTCGAGCGCGGCACCCCCCGCCTCTCGGCGAGCCGCATCCGCTCGGCCGGCTCGACCGCCACGGTCCCGACCGGCGTCGACGTCTGGTTCGCCGAGGCGCAGCACCTGGCCCCCGAGGGCGACGCACGCCTCGTGATCGAGACGACGGATGGCGCGACGATCCTCGACGGCACCGTGCCGTCGCGACAGCGCGCCCGGATCCGGCTCGAGGCGCCGGACGCGCCGCGGGTGCCGCACCTCATCCGCCCGGAGTACGCGCCGGGGTGGCTCGCGCTCACCGAGGATCCGGCGGCGGCGATGGGCCTCGAGGACGCGGGCCCCGGTACGCCGCTGCGCGGCTACTCGATCACCGGAGGCGCCGACGCGTCCGAGCTGGTCGCCCGTCGCGAGCGCGCCTTCGCCGAGGTGCAGGAGCACTACTACGCCGCCCCGCCGCGCATCGAGCGCGGCTGGCGAGAGCACCTCGTCGGCACCGACGGCCGCGTCTACCTCGACATGGTGAACAACGTGACGCCGCTCGGGCACGGGCATCCCGGTCTCGCGGCCGCCGTCGCGAAGCAGCTCCGAACGCTCAACACGAACTCGCGCTTCAACTACGGCGCCGTCGTGGAGTTCTCCGAGCGGCTCGCCGCGCTCGCGCCCGACCCGCTCGACACGGTGTTCCTCGTGAACTCGGGCTCGGAGGCGACCGACCTCGCGATCCGCGTCGCCATGGCGGCGACCGGCCGTCGCGACATCGTGTCGCTCCTCGAGGCGTACCACGGCTGGACCTACGCCTCCGACGCCGTCAGCACGTCCGTCGCCGACAACCCGAACGCGCTCGCGACCCGGCCCGACTGGGTGCACCCGATCGATGCACCGAACCCGTTCCGCGGCGTGCACCGGGGGGCGGATGCCGCGCGCTACGCGCCCGAGGCCGCCGACCGCATCCGCGAGCTCGCGGCATCCGGTCGCCCGCCCGCCGGGTTCATCGCCGAGACGTTCTCCGGCAACGCCGGCGGCATCCCGCTGCCCGACGGGTACCTCACCGAGGTCTACGCGGCCGTGCGCGAGGTCGGCGGACTCGCGATCGCCGACGAGGTGCAGGCCGGATACGGCCGGCTCGGGAACTGGTTCTGGGGCTTCGAGCAGCAGGGCGTGGTGCCGGACGTCATCGCGGTCGCGAAGGCCGCCGGCAACGGGTACCCGCTCGGAGCGGTCATCACGACGCGCGAGATCGCGGCGCGGTACCGCACCCAGGGGTACTTCTTCTCGTCGACGGGCGGCAGCCCCGCCTCGAGCGTCGCGGGACTCACCGTGCTCGACGCGTTCCGCGACGAGCGGCTGCAGCAGAACGCCGCCGAGACCGGCGCCTACCTGAAGGGCCGCCTCGAGGCGCTCGCGGAGCGGCATCCGCTCATCGGCATCGTGCACGGACTCGGGCTGTACCTCGGCGTCGAGTTCGTCCGCGACCGGGCGACGCTCGAGCCCGCGACCGAGGAGACGGCGGCGATCTGCGACCGGCTCCTGACCCTCGGCGTGATCATGCAGCCCACCGGTGACCACCAGAACGTGCTCAAGGTCAAGCCGCCGCTCGTCGTCACGCGCGAGAGCGCCGACTTCTTCGTCGACATGCTGGACCGGGTGCTGACCGAGGGCTGGTAGCCGGGCCGTGGAGGCGTCGGGCGCGCACGCGGGACCCGCGCGACCGCCGGCGTTCGCGTTCATCGACCTCGCGGGATACACCGCCATCACCGACCAGCAGGGCGACGCCGAGGCCGCACGCCTCGCCCGGGAACTCAGCTCGATGGTCGACCGCATCGTCGCCGACCACGCCGGCACCCCGGTCAAGTGGTTGGGCGACGGCGTGATGGTGCACTTCCGCGACCCGGGTGACGCCGTGCGCGCCACGGTCCAGATGGTGGCCGCGGCCCCGGTCATCGGTCTGCCCGCCCACGCGGGGATCGCCGCCGGCCCCGTGGTGACGCAGGACGGCGACTACTTCGGCCGCGCGGTGAACCTGGCCTCGCGCATCTCGGGAGCCGCCGCCGCCGGTCAGACGCTCGTCACCGGCTCGGTGGTCGACCTGGCCGACGATCCGTCCCTGGCGTTCCGCGAGGTCGGACCGATCGAACGCAAGGGGTTCGCCGATCGCGTGCCCGTCTTCGAGGCGGCGCCCGTCGGGTGACGCGGAGTCGGCATGCCCCGCGCCCGAAAGCACGGGTCGACGGTCCTCGGGAAGGGCCTTGACAGCCGCTCGCCTGCCATCGGAACCTGCCATCACGTGCGACGGGGCCCGGACCGCCCCGCGCGAGGGGGGCGGCGATGACCACGTTCGGCATCGAGGAGGAGTTCTTCTTCCTCACTCCGGAGCAGATGCTGCCCGCCGACATGGCGGAGGACGTGTATGGACGACTCTCCGAGGATCCGACCTGGGCGCCGGTCGTGCACCGGGAGTTCCTCGCCTCGCAGATCGAGCACGCCAGCGCGGTGTTCACCGACCTCGGCGACGCCGCCGAGGGGCTCCTCGGCTTCCGGCGCGAGATCGACGCCGACGCCGGACGCCACGGCGTGAGCGTCGCGAGCATCGGCACGACGCCGGACGCGCAGGCCTTCCCGACGATCGCCGACGTCGACCGCTACCACCGGGTGGTGCGCGACATGGCCGGGGTGATCGCCGACCACCAGATGTGCGGGCTGCACGTGCACGTCGGCATCCCCAGCCGTGAACACGGGGTCGCCGCGATGAACGCCGTGCGGCCGTGGCTGCCGCTGCTCACCGCGATGTCGGGCAACTCGCCGCTCTGGCGGGGGCACGACACCGGCTACGAGAGCTGGCGCACCGTGCAGCTGCGTCGCTGGACCACCGCCGGCTGCCCGCCGCGGTTCGCGGATGCCGCGGACTACGACCGCCGCATCCACCAGCTCGTCGGCGTCGGCGGCGTGACCGACGTGGCGCTCATCGCCTGGAACGTGCGGCTCTCGGAGCACGCGCCGACGATCGAGTTCCGCATGTCCGACGCGCAGCTCACCACCGACGACACCCTGCTCGTCACCGCGCTGTGCCGCGCGCTCGTGCTGCGCGCCATCGACGACGTCGAACGGGACGGCCTCGCCGCCGCCGCCCGCGTGCGGCCCGTCCGACCCGTCCGGCCGGCAGGCGAACCCGACCTCGACGTGCCCCCCGAGCTGCTCAGTGCGGCCATGGTGCACTCCGCGCACACCGGCCTGTCGGGCACGGCGTTCGACCCGGCGAGCGGATGCCTCGTGCCCGCGGTCGACCTGGTGCATCGCCTCGAACGCCACCTCGCCGAGCCCCTCGAGCGCATGGGCGACCGCGAGATCGTGCACGAGCTGATCGAACGGCTGCTGCGCGACGGCACCGGCGCGGCGCGGCAGGTCGCCGCGTGGCGTCGCAACGGCATCGCCGGGCTCCGCCGGCTGTACGCGTCGACGATCACGGCACCTTCGATCACCCGGCCGACCACCGCGGTGGGCGGCGGCCGGGGACCCGCGCCCGACGTGGAGCGGCTCGCGGGCGGCATCCGCTGATTCAACCGAACGGTTGAGGCGTCGCGTCGTGCGGCGTGCCTACGGTGGAGCCAGCCAGGAGGTCGACCACGAGGAGATCCGATGAGCACGACCCGAGACGCCACGACCGACACCGCCCGCCGCACCGAGACGACCGCGAGACCCGCCGGGCCCGCCGACAGCATCCGGCAGGTGGTCGTCCTCGTCACGAGCGTGCTCGCGATCGTCGCGGCGTTCATCGGTTCCGGCGCGTTCGTGGGCACTCCGATCCAGCAGGCGGCGGGCGGATGGCTCGACGCCGACTCCACGCTCATCGCCCCCGGCCGCCCGGCGTTCTCGATCTGGAGCGTGATCTACACGGGCATGCTCGCGTACGCGATCTGGCAACTGCTGCCCGCGCAGCGCACCGACGCCCGGCACCGCCGGATCGGGTACGCGGTCGCCGCGTCCCTCGTGCTCAACGCGCTGTGGATCGGTGTCGTGCAGCTCGACCTGCTCGGGATGAGCCTGCCGGTCATCGTCGTCCTGCTGGCCGTGCTCGCGTGGCTCTTCGTGCAGCTGCGACGGATGCCGCCGAAGAACCTCGTCGACACCATCGTCACCGACGGATCGATCGGGCTCTACCTCGGCTGGGTCGTCGTCGCCACCGCGGCGAACGCGACCGCCCTGCTCGCCGCCGCCGACTTCTCCGGATGGGGCCTGCCCCAGGAGACGTGGGCCGTGATCGTGATCGCCGCGGCGGCCGCCGTCGGCGTCGGCCTCGCGGTGTGGGGGCGCGGGCGCATCGCGCCGATGCTGTCGCTGTGCTGGGGGCTGTCGTGGGTCGCGGTCGCGCGACTCACCGACCAACCGGAATCGACGACCACGGGCATCGCCGCCGTCGTCGCCGTGGTCGTGGTCGTCCTCGCGACGCTCGGCGCCCGGCTCCTGGCGATGCGAACCGGTCGCGCGGGCGACGCCGGCCGCACCGACCCGTCCGTCGCGGAGCGCGCGACGACCTGACCCCCGGGGGACGCTGCGCGGGGGCGCAGCACGAGGAGCCGGGGCGTGGTTCGGGTCGCCCCGGCTCCGTCGTGTCCGCGGACCGCACGCGCTCGGGCACCATGGGGTGATGCGCCCCGATGAACAGCTCCTCCGCGTCGAGGTCGGCGACGACCTCGGCAGCGTCTCGGCCGTACTCCTGCGCCCCGACGGGTCGCGCGCGACCGTGGTCGTCGCGCACGGCGCGGGCGCCGGGCGGGAGCATCCGTTCATGACCGGATTCTGCCGGGCGCTCGCCGACCTCGGCGTCGCGACGCTGCGCTTCGACTTCCCGTATCGCGAGGCGGGGCGCCGGTTCCCGGACCGGCCGCCGGCGGCGATCGCGACGTGGCGCGCTGCGGCGGCGGTCGCCGCCGGCCACGCCCGTGACGGGGAGCCGGTGTGGGCGGCGGGCAAGTCGTACGGCGGGCGCATGGCGTCGATGGCCGTCGCCGAGGGGATGCCCGCCGCCGGGCTGGTGCTCCTCGGCTACCCGTTGCACGCCCCCGGGAAGCCCGAAAAGCCGCGCGACGAGCACTTCGCCGCGCTCGGCGGCGTGCCGATGCTGTTCCTGCAGGGCCGCAACGACCCGTTCGCGATCCCGAACGAGCAGCTCGACGAGCTCGTCCGCCGGATCGGCGAGCCGGCCGTGCTCGACTGGATCGAGGGCGGCAACCACTCGTTCGAGGTGAAGGGCGCGCGTCGCCCGCCCGCCGAGGTCGGCGCGGGACTGGCTCCGCGCGTCGCCTCGTTCGTCGCGGGCGCGACCGGCTGAGGGACCTTCGGCCCCGCTGCCCTGCCCGGGCTGGGGCAGCATCGTGCGCAGGAGGTGCGCCATGACCGTTGACCCGTCCGGGACGCCCGGATACGTGAATCCGCAGGTCGCCCGCGCGGCCGCCGAGAGCAGTTCCTCACGTTCGTTCATCGCGACGTGGCTGTTCGCGTGGCTCCTGGGGGTGCTCGGCGTGGACCGCTTCTACCTGGGCAAGGTGGGCACCGGCATCCTGAAGCTGCTCACGATCGGTGGCTTCGGCATCTGGTGGCTGATCGACCTCATCCTGACGCTCGCCAACGCGCAGCGCGACGCCGACGGCCGCCGGGTGGTCGGCACCCGACAGGAGCAGGCCATCGGCTGGATCGTCACCGCCGTCGGCGTCCTCCTCGGCTGGGTGCTGAGCGCCATGACCCAGGCGTTCGCCGTGCTCACCGATCAGCTGCCCGGCGTGTCGTAGCGCCGGGCAGCCGGACCCGGCTCAGACGGCCGTGTACCCGCCGTCGACGAGGTGGTAGCTGCCGGTGATGAAGCTCGCGGCGTCGCTCGCGAGGAACGCGACGAGCGCCGCGACCTCCTCGGGCTGCCCGAGTCGGCCGATCGGGTGCTTGCCGACGAGGAACTCCTGCGTCGCCTCGTCGAGGTTCGCGTCGATGAGCGGCGTCTTGATGAACGCGGGCCCGACCGAGTTCACGCGCACGCCCTGCGTGGCGTACTCGAGCGCCGCGTTCTTGGTGAGGCCCACGAGTCCGTGCTTGGCGCGGACGTAGGCGGACGAACTCGCGAATCCGACGCTGCCGAGGATCGAGGCGATGTTCACGACCGCGCCGCCGCCGTTCTCGACCATGGCGGGAAGCTGGGCGCGCATGCCGAGGAACACGGAGCTGAGGTTGACGGCGATGACCTTGTCCCAACCGTCGACGGGGTACTCGCCGATCGGCGCGGCCGGTCCGCCGATGCCCGCGTTGTTCACGGCGATGCGCAGCGGCGCGAGCGCGTTCGCGGCGTGGATGGACGCCTCGAGATCGCCGAACGGTCGGCCACGTCGTACTGGGCCATGAGTCGTCTCCTGTCGATTCGAGGGTGGGGCGTGACGGATGCCACCGGCATCCGCCGTCACACGCTCAGCCTAGGCGCGACCGTGCGGACGCCGACAGGGCCTTGCGACCCCCGCCGGATCGCGCACTCCTCGCCGGCGGCACGGGTCGACGGGACTTTCGACGCGTGCGCCCCGAGCACGTCGGCCTAGCGTCGACGGCGGGGCGGATCCCCATCGGGCCCGTGTACGCGCGGCGCACCCGACCCGACGACAGGAAGCGTGAGGACGATGAAGGCACTCGTGTACGGAGGACCCGGGAAGATCGACTGGACCGACGTCCCCGATCCGCAGATCCAGCAGCCGACGGACGTGATCGTCAGGATCGAGACGACCACCATCTGCGGAACGGACCTGCACATCCTCAAGGGCGACGTGGCCGCGGTCGAGCCCGGTCGCATCCTGGGGCACGAGGGCGTGGGCGTCATCACGGAGGTCGGGTCGTCGGTGACGGACCTCGCGGTGGGCGACCGCGTCATCATCGCGTGCATCAGCGCGTGCGGGCACTGCTCCTACTGCCACGCCGGCATCTACTCGCACTGCCTCGCAGCCGAAGGGGCGCCGGGCGTCGGCTGGATCTTCGGCCACCTGATCGACGGCACCCAGGCCGAGTACGTGCGCGTGCCGTTCGCCGAGAACTCGGTCTACAAGGTCCCCGAGGGCGTCTCGAACGCGCAGGGCGTGATGCTCAGCGACATCCTGCCGACGGGCTTCGAGATCGGCGTGCAGTACGGCGCCGTGAAGCCGGGAGACGTGGTCGCCGTGATCGGCGCCGGCCCCATCGGGCTGTCGATCATCGCGACGGCGGGGCTGTACGGGGCCGCGAAGATCATCTCGATCGACCTCGACGCCAACCGCATCGAACAGGCCCGGCGGTTCGGCGCCACCGACGGCGTGAACTCCGGTGACGAGGACTGGAAGGAGCAGGTGCTGGCGCTCACGGACGGGCTCGGCGTGGACGTCGCCGTCGAGGCCGTGGGCATCCCGCTCACGCTGCAGATGGCGACGGAGATCGTCCGTCCCGGCGGCCACGTCGCGAACGTCGGCGTGCACGGCAAGCCGGTCGAGCTCGCGTTCGAGGACCTCTGGATCAAGAACGTCGTGATCTCGACCGGCCTCGTCAACACGAACACGCTGCCGATGCTGCTCAAGCTGGTCGCGAGCGGGAAGATCGACGCCGACGCCTTCGCGAGCCATCACTTCCGGCTGGCCGACATCCTCGACGCCTACGACACGTTCGGTCGGGCCGCCGAGACGAAGGCGCTCAAGATCGTCATCGACGCGTAGACCGGTCGCCGACTCCTTACGGTCTGCTGACGCTTCGGCCGCCGGAGCCCGGTGAGCCCGGACGCGGACGTAGCCTGAGGCCATGCCAACCGCGAGCCGACCGGTGCCCGCCTGGGCGCTGCCCGCCGTCGCGGGCATCGCCTCGGCGGCGGTCGGCGCGGGCGTGGGCGAGCTCGCCGCGGCAGTGATCGCGCCGGCCGCGTCGCCGTTCGCCTCGATCGGGTCGCTGCTCATCGACCTCGCGCCGCCATGGGCGAAGGATGCCGCGATCGCGCTGTTCGGCACGGGCGACAAGCTCGCGCTGCTCATCGGCATCGGTGTCGTGCTCGCGGCGCTCGGCGCGTTCGCGGGCGTGCTCGAGGCGCGGCATCCGCGCTGGGGACGTGGGCTCTTCGCGTTCGCCGGCGTGTTCGGCGCGCTCGCGGCCGCCACGCGCGCGAATGCGTCGATGCTCGCGATCCTGCCCGCGGCGCTCGGCGCGATCGCGGCCATGGCGGCACTCACCCTGCTGCTGCGTCTGCTGCCGGCGACGGATGCCGCGCCGCGGGCCGCCGACGTCGCTCCGGCTCCCGCCGCACTCGATCGCCGTCGATTCCTCGCGTGGGCCGGCGGCGCGACCGCGCTCGGGGTGCTCGCCGCGATCGGCGCGACCATGCTCACCGCGGGATCGCGCGCGGTCGTCGCGGTGCGCGACGCGCTGCGGCTGCCCGCGCCAGTGCGCCGCGCCGCGGTGCCGGCATCCGCGGAGCTCGGGATCGACGGCCTCGCGCCCGTGATCACGCCGAACCGCGACTTCTACCGCATCGACACGGCGCTGAACGTGCCGCAGGTCGACCCGGCGGACTGGCGGCTGCGCATCCACGGCATGGTCGACCGCGAGGTCGAACTCACGTGGGACGACCTGCTCGCCCTGCCGCTGTCGGAGAGCATCACCACCCTCGCGTGCGTGTCGAACGAGGTCGGCGGCGACCTGATCGGCACGGCCGTGTGGCTCGGGTACCCGATCCGAGAACTGCTCGCCGAGGCGCGTCCGTCCGCCGACGCCGACATGGTGCTCTCGCGCAGCATCGACGGGTTCACCGCCTCGACGCCGCTCGAGGCCCTCACCGACCCCGGCCGCGAGTCGATCCTCGCCGTGGGCATGAACGGCGAGCCGCTGCCGCTCGCGCACGGCTTCCCGGTCCGGATGGTGGTGCCGGGCCTGTACGGCTACGTCTCGGCGACGAAGTGGGTGGTCGACCTCGAGGTGACGCGGTTCGACCTCGACCGCGCCTACTGGTCGGACCGCGGCTGGAGCGAGCGCGGCCCGGTCAAGCTGTCGTCGCGCATCGACGTGCCGCGGCAGGGACAGACCGTCGACGCCGGCCGCGTCGTCGTCGCGGGGGTCGCGTGGCACCAGCACACCGGGATCGCCGCGGTCGACGTGCAGGTCGACGACGGGGACTGGCAGCCCGCGACCCTCGCGACGGCCGTCTCGGCCGACACCTGGGTCCAGTGGCGCTTCGAGTGGGATGCCGCATCCGGCCCCCACACCCTCCGGGTCCGCGCCACCTCGGCCGACGGCGAGGTGCAGACCGCCGAGGTCGCCCCGGTCGCGCCGGACGGCGCCACCGGCCTGCACGAACGCCGCGTCGAGGTGCGCTGACCCGGCCCCCCGCGCCGAGCCGGCGACCCCTCCTCCCCAACCTGCGAGGTCCGACGTTCTCGACTCCGCCCCCCGCTCGTTCCTGTCTCCGCTCGATCCGATGAGAGTCTTCCTTCCACGACAGCCCGGTACTCCGGTACCGGACTCACGGCGGAAACCGTCGTGTGCGCGCGGCGCGGTGGCTGGCGACGCGAGCGTGCAGGCGTGCAACGAGGAGAATCGATGGCGGAGAAGCCGATCAAGGTCGACCAGGCGACGGATCGCGTCGTCACCGAACTGGCGTTCTTCCTCCGCTGCACGAAGAAGTCCGTCGTCGCGGCCGCCGTCGCCGAGTACGCGGCCAAGGCGGACTCCGTTCGAGCCGCCATGGCGGCCGGCCCCGAGCGTCCCACCATGCTCGAGCTCGCGCCGCTCGACCGGCTCGCGCTACGCCGCGGCGAACTCATCCGCGCGTTCGCCGCCCGGAACGCCGCCGAGATCCGCGTCGCCGAACTCGAGCCGGAGGCGATGGGCGCCTCCGACCTCGTGCTGCTGGCCGAGACGGATCCCCTGATGAGCGGGGCAGGTGAGGCGACGCGGCTCTCGCGGATCGCGTCCGACCTGCTCCACGTCCACGTCGAGGTGCTGTGCCTCAGGACGATGCGCCGGTTCGCGCCGGCGTCCCACCGGACGGCCCTCGAGCTGTCGCGTCCGCTGTGACGACGAGGCGCGCCGCGGGCCGGAGCCCGCTCAGGCGAGCGGCGGGGTCCGGGGCGGGGCGACGCGGCGCGGCGCGAGGGCCTCGAACGCGGCGGCGAGACGCAGCAGGGCCGTGTCGTCGTAGGCGCGTCCGGCGAACGTGAGGCCCACCGGCATCCGGATGTCGCCCATGAGCCCCATGGGCACCGTCACGGTCGGGATGCCGAGGTGCCGCGGCACCAGGTTGCCGTTCGCGACCCAGACGCCGTTGCGCCAGCCGAGGTCGGCGGAGGCGGGGTTCACGTCCGTGTCCGCGGGCCCCACGTCGGCGACCGCCGGGAACGCGACGGCGTCGAGACCGAGCCCGTCCATCCACTGCTCGAGGTCGATGCGGCGGGTCTCCTCGAGCCCGCGCAGCCCGTCGGGCAGTTCCGGCATGTCGGTGTACGACGCGCCCGGGTTCGCGCGCACCCAGGCCGGGTACTCGGCGATGTCGTCGTCGAAGCCCGTGTACCGGTCGGGCAGGGCGCCCTCGGGCTGCGGGAAGATCCGCGCCCCGTCGACGTCGGCGAGCGAGTGCAGCGCCGGGTCGCCGTTGGCCTGCAGGAAGTCCTCCCAGCCCCACGCCGACAGGTCGACGATCTCGCGCTTCAGGTATTCCGGCGTCACGAGTCCGCGCGTCGCGATCGTCGGCGCTCCGGGGCGATCGCCCTCGTAGTTCGACACCACGGGGAAGTCGACGAGCACGACCTCCGCGCCGGCCGCCTCGAGGTCGCGGCGGGCCGCTTCCCACAGCTCGATGACCGACTCGCGCGTGTCGATGCGCTGCCCGGTGGGCCCGCCGATGCCGACGCTCCCGCCGGGCCCCGCGGTGCCGGCCTCCGGGTCGGCGTTCACGTACATGCGGGGCACGCCGATGCGCCGGCCCGCGAGTGCGGCGCGGGCCGCGGCGGCATCCGTCACCTGCAGCGCCGGGTACGAGTCGGGGCGAACCGCGGATGCCGCGGGCAGCTCGGCCCACGGCTGCGCCCGCCAGAAGTCGCCGCGGGTCTCCGGGTCGTCGGCGACGATCACGTCGAGCACCTCGAGCAGGTCGGCCACGGTGCGCGTGTGCGGCACGACGACGTCCATCGTGGGCACGAGGGGCCAGTTGCCGCGCACCGAGATGACGCCGCGCGAGGGCGTGTAGGCGCACAGCGCGTTGTTCGACGCGGGCGCGCGGCCCGACGACCAGGTCTCCTCGCCGAGGCCGAACGCCGCGAACGACGCCGCCGTCGCCGTGCCCGAGCCGTTGGACGAGCCCGAGCCGAACGCGGCCGTCAGGTACCCGGCGTCGTACGGGCTCTCGGCGCGGCCGTAGACGCCGCGCTGCATCCCGCCGTTGGCCATGGGCGGCATGTTGGTGAGGCCGAGGCAGACGGCGCCCGCCTCGCGCAGCCGCTCGATCGTGAACGCATCGCGCTGCGCGACGAGGTGCTCGAACGCGGGGCTGCCGGCCGCCGCGGTGAGCCCGCGAACGAGGTAGGAGTCCTTCGCGGTGTACGGGATGCCGTCGAGGGGCCCGCGCGTCTCGCCGCGCGCGCGCCGCTCGTCGGAGGCGCGCGCCTCGGCGAGCGCGTCGGGGTTCCGCACGACGACGGCGTTGAGGGCCGTCTCGGTGTCCGGCCCGTCGTACGCGTCGATGCGCGCCAGGTAGGCCTCGACCAGCTCGACCGCGGTCGTGCGGCCGTCCTCGAGCGCCGCACGCAGGTCGGCGATGGACGCCTCCACCACGTCGAACGGCTCAGTCGTGCTCATCGGGTCGCCTCCACCTTCGGCTGCTGCTGCGTGATGCAGTGGATGCCGCCGCCGCGGGCGAAGATCGGCCGCGAGTCGACCGTCACGACCCGGCGGCCCGGGTACGCGTCGGCGAGGATCGCCGCCGCCCGCGCGTCCGCCTCGGGCTCCCCGAAGCCGCACGCGACGACGCCGTCGTTCACGACGAGGTGGTTCACGTAGCTCCAGTCGACGAACCCCTCGTCGTCGCGCAGCGTCGCGGGGGCGGGCAGGTCGATGATGTCGAAGGCCCGGCCCGCGGCATCCGTCTGCCCCTCGAGCAGGTCGCGCAGCTCGCGCGTGACCGCGTGGTCGGGGTGCGCGGCGTCGGGCTGGTGGTGCAGCAGCAGGCGGCCGGGCGACGGGATGGTCGCGACGATGTCGACGTGCCCGTTGGTGCCGAACTCGTCGTAGTCGCGCGTGAGCCCCTGCGGCAGCCAGATGGCCTTCGTGGTCCCGATCGTGCGCGCGAGTTCGGCCTCGACGCGGGCCCGGTCGGCGTACGGGTTGCGGCGCGGGTCGAGCTGCACCGTGTCGGTGAGCAGCACCGTGCCCTCGCCGTCGACGTGGATGCCGCCGCCCTCGTTGACGAGCACCGAGCTGACGAGCTCGGCGCCGACGTGCGCCGCCGCGAACCGGGCGATCTCGGCGGAGACCCGCCACTCGGCCCACTCGGGCGCGCCCCATCCGTTGAAGATCCAGTCGACCGCGCCGAGCACGCCGGGCCGCTCGTCGTCGAGCACGAACGTCGGCCCGAAGTCGCGCATCCAGAACTCGTCGAGCGGCGCCTCGAGGATCTCGATCTCCGACGACAGCATGCGCCGGGCGCGGTCGAGCTCGGTCGGGTCGACCACCATGGTCACGGGCTCGAACTCGGCGACCGCGTGGGCGACCGCGGTCCACGCCGCGTAGCCCTCCTCGCGTTCGGCGGCGCCCTCGCCGAGGGTGATCCCCTCTCGGGGGAACGCCATCCACGTGCGCTCGTGCGGGGCGGTCTCGGCGGGCATGCGCCAGGTCATGCGGGCACCTCCTGGGTGGTGGGGGCGGATGCCGCGGCATCCGTCTCGGTCTCGGCAGCGGGGTGAGCGGATGCCGCACCCGGCCGTCGCGCCGGGTCGCGGTACGGGGTCGTGGTCAGCCACAGCAGGGCGTAGAGGCCGCCGCCGAGCACGGGCCCGACGATCGCGGAGAGGTCGGCGCCGCCGAGCGCCTCGGAGATCGGGCCGACGTACAGGGTCGTGTTGGCCGAGAGCACGGCGACGACGACCGCGACGACCATGGCGACGACGCCGGCCGGGAAGACGCCGCCGCGGTACCAGAACGGGCTCGCGGGGGTCATGTCGTCGAGGGCGCGACCGTCGTAGCGGTTGCGGCGCAGCACGATGTCGACGGCGTAGATCGACACGAGCGGTCCGAAGACCGTGACCGACAGCTCGAGCGAGGCGCTCAGGGCGTCGAGGAAGCTCGGGGTGAGGAAGAGGACCCATCCCGCGGCGGCCGTGGCGACCACGCCGGTGACGACGGTGACCGCGGCCCGCGAGATGCGGGCGCCGAGCGCCTGCGCGTAGAAGCCGGTGGAGTACGCCACGAGTACGTTGTTCGTGATGCTCGAGAGCACGATCATGCCGAGGAAGACCGGCGTGAACCACGCGGGGACGATCTCGCCGATGGTCAGCTGCGGGTCGGTCATGTCGGTCGCCGTGCCGGCGACGACCCCCAGGGCGCCGATGAGGACCGCGGGGATGAAACCGCCGAGCGCGGTGTACCAGGCGACCTTGCGCTTCGAGACGTCGGCGGGCAGGTACCGCGCGTAGTCGGCGCCGGTCCCCCACGACAGCGGGCTCGACGCGACGATCGCGAAGCCGAGCATGACGAGCGCCCAGTGGTCGGCGACCGGCAGCGGCGCGACCTCGTACGACCAGTCGGCGGCGCCCAGGACGAACCCGGCGAGCACGACGAAGACCACGGCGAGCGCCGCGGAGAACCACGGGGCGAGGGCGAGGATCGTCGCGTGGCCGTAGACGCCGATGATGAAGCTGAGGATGCCGACGACGGCGAGCACCGCCCATTCGCCGCCGGGCGGCAGGCCGATGCCGAAGTGGGCGAGCAGGGCGATCGCCGCGAGGGTGGCGAAGGCCACGTTGATGATCTCGTAGAAGATGCCGATGGCGACGCCGAGCCCGGCACCGAAGACCGTGTTGCCGCGAACGCCGAACATCGCGCGCATGATCGTGACGCTCGGGGCGCCCGCGGCGGGGCCGCTGACGGCGAGCCAGCCGACGAGCGCCCACCAGAGGTTGCCGACGACGGTGATGACGAGCGCCTGCCAGAGCGGCAGGCCGAGCAGGACGAGCACGCCGCCGACCACGAAGTAGAGGTAGCCGACGTTGGCCGACATCCACACCCAGAACAGGCCCGAGGGGCGACCGTGCCGCTCGGTGGTGGGGACGTGCTCGATGCCGTGCGTCTCGACGTGGCCGACGCGGTCGGCGGCGGGCGCGCCCGGCGGGGTGGTGGGGGTCATGTGCGAACCTCGTCGTCCGGAAACTTATTGATCAGTTGATCAATAGTGCAGGAGGTTACATAGACTGGCCGCACGATGTCAACACCCGCCCGCGCGAGGGCGTCGCGCAAGAGCCCGGCCGAACGATCCGCCGAGATCGCGGATGCCGCGCGCGGCGTCGCCCTCGAACAGGGCCTCGCCGCTGTCACGCTGCGCTCCATCGCCGCGCGGGCCGGCGTCGCGCCCGCGCTCGTCGCGCACTACGAACCGAACATGGACGCGCTCGTCGCCAGCACGTTCAGCACCATCGTCGGCGCCGAGACCGACGAGGTGGCCCGGCTCATCGCCGCGCAGCCCGAACCGCGCCGGCGCTTGGGCGCCCTGCTCGACACGCTCCTCGACGGCGCACGCGACGACGTGACGGTGGTCTGGGTCGAGGCGTGGGCACTCGGTCGGCGCAACGACGCGCTCGCGGCATCCGTTCGCGATCAGATGGACGCGTGGCAGGTCGTCGTGCAGGGCGTGATCGAGCAGGGCGTGGCCGAGGCCGGGTTCGAGACGGATGACGCGGCCGCCACCGCCTGGCAGCTGCTCGGCATGATCGACGGCCTGAACGCGCAGGCGCTCGTGCGTTGGGGCGACACGGGCGACCGGGGCTCGCTCATCCACCGAGCGGTGGAAGGACTGCTCGGGCTGCCGCGCGGGGCGCTCAGCGCGGCGCGTTCGGCTTCGGGAGCCGGTCGAACGACGAGGTGAGCGTGCGCTCGGCGGCGTCGGCGGTCAGCGGCACCCCCGTGACGCCCGAGTTCGCGCTCCAGTGCTCCGCTGCGTCGGCCGTGGCCGGCGACGCGACGAACGCCGCGGCGGTCGCCTGCTGGGGAGCCGGCGCTTCGACGTTCGCCGCGACGACCAGTGCCAGGTAGCCGCCGACGAGCACGACGGTCAAGATGATGCGGTCCATGGGGCCACCGTGCCGCGCGGAACGCGCCCCCACATCAGGGGGAGATCCTCAGAATCCCGTGAGGATCCCTCAGATGAGTGCCACACTGGAGGGGTGCCGCGCGACGCGACCCAGCTCGTGGGCCGGGAGCGTGAACTCTCGTCCCTCCGACACGAGCTGACTGCCGCCGCCCGCGGGTCCGCACGCACCGTCCTGATCCGGGGCGAGCCGGGCGTCGGCAAGACCGCGCTCATGCAGGCGGCCTCCGACGCCGCCGACGCCGCCGACGCCGCCGACGCCTCGACCGCAGTCCTCACGGCACGGAACCTCCCCCTCACCACGCGCGTGCCGAACCTCGCCGTGCGAGCCCTCCTCAAGCACGCCGGCGAACTCGAGCGCGCCGACGCCGCGCACCGGCCCGCGCCGCTCGCGCTCGACGACGCGGTCGATCGCCTGCTGGCCGACGGACCCGTCATCGTCGCCATCGACGACCTGCAGTGGGCCGACCCGAGCACCCTCGACGCGCTGATGTTCCTCGCCGGGGGCGCCGAGGACCGCCCACTCGCGATCCTCGCCACCGTGCGGGCCGGTGCAGGACGACCCGTCGACCGCTGGGCGACCGACCTCCTCCGCCTGCCCGGAGCGCGGGCGCTCGACCTCGACCCGCTCGACCGCGCCGCGACGCGCGAGCTCGTGGCCGCGGTGATCGGCGGCACGCCCCACGAGACGCTCGTGAGCGACGTGTTCGAACGGACGCGCGGCAACCCGTACCACGCCCGGCTCCTCCTCGAGGGCGTCGACCCCGCCGCCGCCACCGCGCCCGCGACCGTCGCGCCCGACCTCGGCTCGGCCGTGCTGCAGGCCTGGTCGCAGCTGCCGCCGTCCACCCAGCACCTCTGCGTGATGCTCGCGCTGCACGGCAAGCCGGTCCGCTCCCGCGCGCTCGCCGCCGTCGACCCCGCCTGGGCCGAGGCCGAGCGCGACCTGCGGCCCGCGATCGCCACCCGGGTCCTCGAACACGACGCGGCCGGGCGGCTCTGGTTCCACCACCCGCTCATCGCCGAGGTCCTCGTCGCCGAGATCCCGGAGGCCGAGCGACGCGACCGCCACCGGCAACTGGCCCGCAGCACCGAGCGGGTGATCGACTCGGGCGAGGCATCCGCCGACCTGCTCGTCGACCTCGCCGACCACCTGGCCGCGGCGGGCGACCCGAACGGATGCCGCGACGCGAGCCTGCGCGCCGTCGACGCGCTCGCCGGCACCGGCGACCACGCCACCCGGCTGCGCCTGCTCCGACGCTGCGTCGACCTCCAGGCGGCCGACGTGCACCCGGCTGCACCCGCCGAGCGGCGGCGCCTGCTCGAACAGTGGGCGGATGCCGCGGCGGACGCCGGCAACAGCGA
The DNA here is from genome assembly GCF_023217995.1 of Agromyces sp. C10. NCBI lineage: Bacteria > Bacillati > Actinomycetota > Actinomycetes > Micrococcales > Microbacteriaceae > Agromyces > Agromyces sp. C10. Next base: position 27,666 of record NZ_JALPSX010000013.1, read on the forward strand.
CGACGAGTACGCCGCCGTCTCCGAGATGCTCGCCGACGCCGACGCCGACACCGAGCCGCTGCACGTCGCCGCACTGCTCCTGCGCCGCCAGCACCTCCGCTTCCGGGTCGGCGGCGACCTCGCCGACTCCGCCCCGGCCCGTGAGGCCCTGCGCCTCGCGTCCGACCATCCCGACAGCCGCGAGTACGCGCTCGCCATGGTCGAGCTCGCGCACGCCGAGATCCTCGAGGGCGACCCGGCGTGCGCGGTCCACGCCGCCGAGGCGGTGCAGCGGGCCACGGGGCTCGGCGACACCGAGGTGCTCTCGGCCGCACTCGCGACGACCGGCCAGGTCGCGGCGCTCATGCGCGACCTGCCGCGCGCCCGCGAGCTCGCCGAGCGCACCCGCGCCATCGCGCTGCCCGCGCGGCACTTCTGGTCGGCGATGCTCGCGTCGTTCTGGGAGGCGTACGCGGAACCGGACTACCGCTCCGCGGCACGCACGCTGAGCGCCATCCGTGCCGACCTCGAGGCCGCGGGGGCGCCGTACGTCGTCACCGCGACCGTGGCGCTCACCGAGGCGCGCACCCGGATCATCATCGGCGACATCCCCGCCGCCCGCGCCGCCTTCCGGCACGTGCGCGCCGAGGATCCGCCGCGCTTCATCGACCTCGGGCTGCGGACCGCATCGGCGCTGCTCGCCGCGTTCCAGGGCCGCGCGGACGACGCCGAGGCGCACCTCAGGCGCGCCGTCGAGCGCTTCCACGAGCCGCCCGCCTACACGCGATCGTCGATGGCGCACGCGCAGGCGCTCGCCCGGTTCGCGCGCAACGACGCCGCCGGGGCGCTCGCGGCCGTGATGCCGCTCATCGACGCCCGCGCGGGCGACAACTCGTGCGAGTGGCTCATCCCGCTCGCCATCCGGGCCCTCGCCGACCTCGCCGACGAAGCGCGCGACCGGCACGAGGACCCCTCCGAGGTGCTCGACCGCCTCGACCGGCTCGACGCCGAGCACCCGCACGTGCTCGCACGGACGCTCGGCGTCTCGTACCCGGCCGACCTCGTCGCACTCGACGCGCTCACCGCCGCGGAGCGCGCCCGGGCCAGGCGTGCGGCCGACGCCGGCGTCCTGTGGGCGGCCGCGGCCGAGGCGTGCAGGGCCGCCGACCTCGCATGGGAGGAGGCGTACGCGTGCCGCCGCGGCGCCGAGGCCGACCTGACCGGCGACGACGGCGAGCCGGCGCGGGGTCGCGAGCTGCTCCGGCGCGCGGCGAGGCTCGCTCGGCGACTCGAGGCCGATTCGCTGCTCGACGAGGTCGAATCGCTCGCGCTGTGGTCGCGCGTGCGCCTGTACGACGACGAGTCGACGGATGCCGCGGCCCTCGACGCCGACGGCCTCGAGACGCTGAGCGGCGTCGCCCTCACGCGACGCGAACGCGAGCTGCTGCCGTACATCGTGGACGGCCGCACCTACGCCGAGATCGCCGCGCTGCTCACGATCAGCGAGAAGACCGTGAGCTCGCACATCTCGAACCTGCTGCGGAAGACCGGCGCGGCCAACCGCGTCGACCTCGCGCGGATGGCGGAGGCGCGCGAGCGCTCGGCGTGACCCGGGCGGCGCGCCGCTGCCGTCGTCGTCGCCGGGCAGCCGTCGGCCCGTCGCGTCCGGCGTGCCGGCCGTCGCGTCCGCGTGCGCCGGTGTCGGATGTCGCGGCTAGCGTTGATCGCACGACGAGGTCGGGAGGCTCGGATGTACCTGGTGGGCGACACGGTCGTCACGAGCGCGAGCGACCTCAAGAAGGCGTCCGACTGCGAGTTCGCGTTCCTCCGCGAGCTCGACGTCAAGCTCGGCCGCGACACGCTCTTCGAGCCCTCGACGGATTCCATGCTCGAACGCGCCGGCCGGCTCGGCGACGCGCACGAGGAGCGCGTGCTGCAGCGTTACCGCGACGAGTTCGGGGCCGGCGTGGTCGAGATCGCGCGACCCGACCTGCGCGACCCCGAGCAGCTCGACGCCGCCGTCGAGGCGACGCGAGCGGCGTTCGAGTCGGGCGCGCCGGTGGTCTTCCAGGCGACGTTCGTCGACGACGGGTTCGTCGGATTCGCGGACTTCATCGTGCGACAGCCCGACGGGCGCTATCTCGTGCAGGATTCCAAGCTCGCGCGGCGAGCGCGCGTGACCGCGCTCCTGCAGCTCGCCGCGTACGCCGCCCAGCTCGACCGGCTCGGCATCCCGCGCGCCGAGACCGTCGAGCTGCTGCTCGGCGACGGCACCACCAGTTCGCACCGCCTCGACGACATCGAGCCCGTCTACCTCCTCCGTCGCGACCGCCTCCGTCGGATCGTCGACGAGCGCCTCGCCGACGAGGCGCCGGTGGCGTGGGGCGACCCGCGCTACACGTTCGACGGGCGATGCCCGACCTGCGACCTCGAGGTCCAGGCCCACCGCGACCTGCTGCTCGTGGCCGGCATGCGCACCACGCAGCGGGCGCACTTCGTCGACGCCGGCATCACCACGATCGACCAGCTCGCCGCCTCCTCCGGCCCCGTCGAGGGCGTGCTCGACGCCACGCTCGACGGACTCCGCGTGCAGGCGCGGCTGCAGCTCGCGGCCGAGGCGGCCGAACTCGACGCCGCGGCATCCGGCACCCGCACCCCCGACGACCCGCCGCTGCCGCCGCCCGTCGAGGTGCGCGAGCCCGGCGCGCTCGCCGCGATCCCCGAGCCCGACCCCGGCGACCTCTTCTTCGACTTCGAGGGCGACCCGCTCTACACCGAGGGCGCCGCGACGCAGTGGGGCCTCGACTACCTCTTCGGCATGATCGACGTCGACGAGCGGTTCACGCCGATCTGGGCGCACAGCTTCGACGAGGAACGCGAGGCGCTCGTGCGCTTCCTCGCGTTCGTCCGCGAGCGGCGTGAGCGGTACCCGAACCTGCACATCTACCACTACGCCAGCTACGAGCGCACGCACCTGACCTCGATCGCCGCACGGCACGGGGTCGGCGAGGCCGAGGTCGACCAGCTGCTGGCCGACGGCGTGCTGGTCGACCTGTACCCCGTCGTCAAGCGCGCCGTTCGCGTGGGCAGCCGCTCGTACTCGATCAAGAAGCTCGAGCCGCTCTACATGGGCGACGAGCTGCGCGAAGCCGACGTGAAGTCGGGCGGCGACTCCATCCTCGAGTACGTGCGGGCGCGCGAACTGCGCGACACCGGCGGGTTCGACCCGGCGACGGGGCTGTCGGGCGAGGCCGCGGCACAGCACGTGCTCGACGACCTGGCCGAGTACAACCGCTACGACTGCGTGTCGACGCTGCGCCTCCGCGACTGGCTGCTGGGGCTCGCGCGGTCGCGCGGCATCGCGCCCGTTCCGGCGCTCCTGCTCGCCGAGCCCACCGGCAAGCAGTACGCGGCCAGTCCGCTCGCGGTCGAGCTCGAGCGGCTCGCCGGTCCGGCCGAGCAGCGCACCGCCGATCCCGATCGCCGGGCGCTCGCCATGGCGGCGGCCGCGATCGACTACCACGACCGGGAGATGAAGAGCTTCTGGTGGGGGCACTTCTTCCGCGTCGAGCAACCGCTCGAGGCCTGGGAGGACCACCGCGACGTGCTCGTCGTCGACCCGGCGCAGACCCGGGTGACGCAGGACTGGTATCGCGAGGGTCGGCAGCAGCAGGATCGCCGCGAACTGCTGCTGCGCGGCCGGATCGCCCCCGGATCGCGCTTCAGTCCGGGCGCCGAGCTGTACCTCCTCTACGAATGGCCGGCGCCGTTCCCGTCCGACGTGCGGCGTCCCGGGTCCCGTGCGAGCACGCGCGCCACGGTGCTCGAGGCCGCGCCCGACGGCGTGCTCGTGTGCGAGCGCTCGGTCGCCGGCGAGACGTGGCGCGAACTGCCGGCGGCGCTGGTGCCGGGCAACCCCCCGCCCGCGGGCCGCCAGAAGGACGCCATCGCGGAATGGGCGCGCCCGATCGTCGATCGGCAGCCGGACTGGCCGCGCGACCCGGCCGTCGACCTCCTGCGCCGCATCCCGCCGCGCACGAGATCGGGATCGCTCGCTCCGCTGCCCGACCACGACTACGTCGGTGCCGTCGCGCGGTCGCTCGGCGACCTCGACAACTCCTACCTCGCCGTGCAGGGGCCGCCCGGCACGGGCAAGACCTACGTCGCTTCGCGGGTCATCGCGAGACTCGTCGGCCACCACGGCTGGAAGATCGGCGTGGTCGCGCAGTCGCACGCCGTCGTCGAGCACCTGCTCGACGCGGTCGTCGCCGCCGGGCTCGATCCCCGCCTCGTCGCGAAGGCGCCGAAGGACCGCGACGACGGCATCGACCGACCGTGGACCACGATCGAGAAGGACGGCGCGTCCGCCTACCTGGCGGCCAACGCAGCCACCGGGTTCGTCTACGGCGGCACCGCCTGGGACTTCGCGAACGCCGGTCGGGTGGGGCGTCGCGCGCTCGACCTGCTGGTGATCGACGAAGCCGGGCAGTTCTCCCTCGCGTCGACCATCGCCGCGTCGGTCGCGGCGCGACGCCTGCTGCTCCTCGGCGACCCGCAGCAGCTCCCCCAGGTCAGCCAGGGCACGCACCCCGAGCCGGTCGACATGTCCGCGCTGGGGTGGATCGCCGACGGGCACGACGTCCTCCCCGACGAGCTCGGCTACTTCCTCGCACAGAGCCGCCGCATGCATCCCGCGCTCGCCGCGCCCGTCTCCCACCTGTCGTACGAGGGTGAGCTCGAGTCGCACGAGTGCGCCGCGCTCCGCTCGATCGAGGGCGTCGACCCGGGACTCACCCCCGTTCCGGTCGTCCACGACGGCAACACGACGGAATCGCCCGAGGAGGCGGCCGAGGTCGTGCGCATCGCCGCGTCCCTGATCGGCCGCACCTACACCGATGCGAGCGGCGGAACCGACCCGGGCCCCGCCGACGCGCGCCCGCTGACGCAGGCCGACCTCATCGTGGTGACGCCCTACAACGCCCAGCTCTCGCTCGTGCGCGATGCGCTCGACCGCGCCGGGCTCCGCGACGTGCCCGTCGGCACGGTCGACAAGTTCCAGGGGCAGGAGGCGGCCGTGGCCATCGTGACGCTCGCCGCCTCCTCGGCTGCCGCCGCGCCGCGGGGCATCGAGTTCCTGCTGCTCAAGAACCGCCTCAACGTCGCCATCTCGCGGGCGCAGGTCGCGGCCTTCCTGGTGTACTCCCCCGGCCTGCTCGACGCGCTGCCGCGGACCCCGCAGGGCGTGGCGCAGCTCAGTGCCTTCGCCCGGCTGGTCGGCGTGGAACTGCCGACGCTCGACCGCGCCCCGGTCCGCTGACCGCGCCGGACGCGTCGCCCGCGCGAGCCAGCGGCGACCGTCGCTGAGAATCCCTCACAGGGTATCCACGTAGGGTATTCGCATGACCACCTCGACCGACGTGAACCCCGACCGCATCACCATGTACGGCGCCGACTGGTGCGGCGACTGCCGCCGTTCGAAGGCGCTGCTCGATCGCCGCGGCGTCGATTACGAGTACGTCGACCTCGAGGTCGTCGTCGAGGGCGCAGCCCGCGCGAAGGCCATCTCCGGCCGCACGAACATCCCCGTGGTCGTGTTCCCCGACGGCACCCACTTCACCGAGCCGTCCGACGCCGAGCTCGCGGCGAAGCTCGACGAGGTCGAGGCGGACTCCGCCGCCGCCTGAGCCGCGGCATCCGCTGGGACTGCGCTTCTCAGGAGGTCTCGTCGATTCGGCACCGTTCTCAGGACGACACGCCGCTGACCGACACGACCCGCCGGATAACTCCTGAAAACGGCCCCGTACCGGTCAGCGCAGGGCGGGGAGCACCTCGCGCTCGTAGAGCTCGAGCCCGGTGCGGTCGAACGCGAGCTCGGGGAAGTAGTGGATCGCGTAGCCCAGGCCGCGCGCCTTCATGTCGAGGAGCCGCTCGACGACCTGCTCGGGCGTGCCCACGGCGATCGCCGACGGCCCGCGGTAGTCGTTCATGAACCGCTCGGTCACCTCGGGTCCGAGGTACGGGGCGACGCGCGCCTCGATCGCCTCCAGGCGCCGCGCGACATCCGCCTCGTCCTCGCCGATGACCGTGTTGAAGTTGGCGCTGCGCACGATCGAGTCGTCGTCGCGGCCGAGCCTGTCGGTGTGCCCGCGGAGCACCTCGCTCTTGTGGCTGAACTCCTCGGGGCTGCCGAAGAAGTTCGTGTACGACGCGTACTTCGCCGCGATCTTCAGCGTCACCTTCTCACCGCCGCCGGCGACCCACATGGGAATGCCGCCGGGCTGCAGCGGCTGCGGCTGCACGATCGCGCCGTCGACCTGGTAGAACTCCCCGTCGAGGCTCGCACGGCCGGTCGTCCACGCCTGGTGCATGATCTCGACGCCCTCGCGCAGCATCCGCAGCCGCGCGGGAGCGTCGGGGAACCCGTACCCGTACGCGCGCCACTCGTGCTCGTACCATCCGGCGCCGATGCCCATCTCGATGCGCCCGCCGGAGATGAGGTCGGCCGTCGCGGCGACCTTCGCGAGGTAGGCCGGATTGCGGTACGACATGCACGTGCACATCTGGCCGAGCCGCACGCGCGAGGTCGAGGCGGCGAACGCCGACATCAGCGACCACGCCTCGTGCGTCGCCTCGGTGTCGCTCGCGACGGGGACGGTGTGGAAGTGGTCGTAGACCCAGATCGACTCCCACGGCGAGTCCTCGCGGTCGGCGTGCGCGGCGAGGCCGTGCATCGTCGACCAGTGGTCGGCCGGCTCGATGCCGACGAGGTCGTGGCGCCATCCCTGGGGAACGAAGAATCCGAATCGCATCCCGCAAGCCTAGGTCGGCCGGGGAGGCGGTCGCAGGGGTTGCGGAAAACGGATGCCCCGATCTCAGCGTCACCCCTGATGCCGCCGCCGGGCCGCGCCCGTAGCGTCTGCGAACATGTCGCACCTCACCGATCACGCGCACGTGCACCCGGACCAGCTCTCCGCTGTGGCGATCACGTCCGGCGGGGTTCGCCTGATCCACGTCGCCGGCGTCGCCGAGTGCCCGAGCGAGCTGTGGCGGGTCGAGTTCGTCCCCGCCGGGCCCGCGGGCGTCGGCACGTCGCCCGAACGGCTCCGGCTCGGCATCCGCTCCACGCCGCCGCGACGCCGCGGACGCGTCCGCCGCGCACGCGTCGCCTTCGAGGCCATCATCGAGGATCCCCGCACGCGCGAGATCGAGGTGCACCTCGAGTGCCAGCCGGCGGTCGTCGTGCCGGTCCTCGAGGCCGTCCCCGGCTTCGGCGCCGGCGCCCGCGCCTCACGGCCCGACGCGCACCGCCGCCTCGCCCCGATCTCCACGCTGGTCCGGGCGGTGGCGGATGCCGCGACCCGCACGCTCCACGCCGCCCGCGCCGCCGCCGCCGTCGGCGGCCCGGTGGCCGCCACCGCCTGACGCAGACCGCGGGGCCGCCCCGTTCGGAGCGACCCCGCGGCATGACGCGGACTCCTGCCTATGTGAGGGCGAACCGCAGCTCGGCCACGGCCGGTCCCGTCCATTCGGTGTCCTGGAGGTCCTCCCCGCGCACGGTGACGACCTTGCCGCCCCGCGACAGCACCATCATCGCCAGCTCGGGCAGGAGGTCGCCCGCGCGCGTCCCGTCGGCGAGCGCCGGTCCTCCGCCGTTCGAGGTGGCGAACTCGACCGCCCCGGATTCGGGGTCGAGCGTGCCGTTGACCGAGGTGGTGAAGTCGAACCAGTACGTCTCGACGCCGCCCTCGGCGGCCATCCGCCCGATCGCCGCGATGTCGCGCTCGACGCGTCCGGCGCTGCCGTCGGCGAGGTCCTTGAGGGCGGCCTTCGCCTCGCGCACGTTGAGCTCCGCCAACTGGCGGCGGAGCTCCTCGTCGATCTCGGCGGCGTTCAGGCGATCGGCGCCGCCCGGGACGGCCACGACCCGGCGCCCGTTGTGCGCCCGATCCATGAACGACGTGAGCAGCGGCTCGGCCGCGAACACGAACAGCGGCACGCGGCCGTCGGGGTCCTCCGTGTGGAGCGCCTGCCAGACCGCGTCGGCGACCTGCTTGGCGTAGTTGTCCTGGATCTCCGGGCGGCGGTCCTGCTCGGGCGTGCCGCGGTCGCCGTGTCCGGCGCCCTTCTTGCGGATCGGCTCGCCGAGGTCGCGGTTGACGGCCTCCTCGAGGTTCTTCGGCAGGTTCGGGTCGAGTGGCATCTCCTCGGCGCGCGCGGTCGCACGTGCGCGCCAGAGCGCCCACTCGTTCGACGACAGCGTGACCGCGAAGGCCTCCTGGTCCTGGCTCGGCGCGCGGAGCAGCTGCCCGAGCGTGAAGTGCGATCCGACGTGCACGGCGTCGTCCAGCCGGTTGGGGAGCACGTACACCTCGTTGAAGCCCGGCGCCGCGAACACGGCGATCGAACGCGAGAGCGACCTCCACACGTCTTCGTCGCCGAGCACCCGGTCCCGTTCGGCCCTGAGCGCATGGATCGCGGCCGGTTCGACGCCGTCGGCACGGAGGCGGTCGAGCGCCTCGTCGAACCCGCTCTTCACCGCCGTCTCGGCGCGTTCCCGCTCGCTCACGGTCGGCGCCGCCGCGGCGTAGATCGTGACCGCGGGATAGTGCTCACCTGCCAGCGTCCGGAAGTCGCTCGCGGTGGGCAGTTCGTAGTGGACCGTCATTCGTCCTCCTCCGATTCCGGCGACGACGACGTCGCCGTCGCGTGCCCCCCAGCCTAGGAACCTCGGCTCTGATCCGACAGACCCAGAGCGGACGCGAAACTGACCCGACCGTCCGGCCGGGCCCGTCTCCGCGTGATTCCGTCAGCGGCGCACCGGGTGATTCGAGCGGATGACGCCCGTCGGGTCGATCGCCGCCTTGAGCGCCCGCAGCCGGGCGAGTCGTCCGTCGTCGCCGAAGAAGCGCTCACCGGCGGCGGGACGCTCGGTGAAGTTGAGGTACTCCTCGGCCGCGCGCCAAGGCTCGATGCGGGCGAGCAGGCGTCCGAGCGACGCGACGACCGCGTCGATCGTGTCGGGTGCGGCGATGCCGACGCCGAACACGAGGTAGCGTCCCTCGAACCCGGCGATCGCACCGGGGGCGGGCAGGTCCCGCTCGGCGGCGAGCTCGACGGCCGCGGACGGGTCGAACGCTCCCCCGAGGTGGCGGATCTCGGCCGACAGCAGCGCCGTGTCCGACTCCGGTCCGACCGCGGCGATGAACGCGCGCACGGCCTCGGCGGGCAGGTCCTTGAGCATCATGGCGTCGCCGTGGCCGGGGGTCGGTCCGGGCGGGTCCATGTGCAGCTGCAGCAGCTCGGCCGGGGCCTGCAGGTGGATCGTGTCGATCTCGGGCGCGAGCGCGCGCAGCGGCGCGAGCAGGCGGTCGGCGACCTCGGGCGCCTCCTGCACGACGGCTTCGATGAGCGCGAACGAGCGGCCGGAGAGGAACGGCGGCAGCTCGGGCATGATCGGGAAGCGCAGCACCCGCCCGACCGACGTGACGGTGTCGGGCACCGACGCGGTCCACTCGGCCCAGGTCTCGAGGACCTCGCCGGCGCGGTCGATCGGGAAGAACAGCGCCCCGGCGATCACCTGCTCGATCGCGAACAGGCCGAACTCGAGGGCGGTGACGACGCCGAAGTCGCCGCCGCCGCCGCGGACCGCCCAGAACAGCTCGGGGTCGTGCTCGGCGTCGACGCGGCGGAACTCGCCGTCGGCGGTGACGAGCTCGACCGCGACGACGTGGTTCGCCGCGAGCCCGTGGGCGCGTCCGAGGAACGAGACGCCCCCGCCCAGCGTGTACCCGACGACGCCGACGTCGTGCGACGATCCGGCGAGCGCGGTGAGTCCGTGCGGCGCGGTGGCGGCGACCACGTCACCCCAGAGCGCGCCGGGCTCGACGCGGGCGATGCGCTGGTTGGGGCGCACCTCCACGCCGCGGAGCTCGTGCGTGCGGAGCAGGATCGCGTCGGCGAGCCCGTGGCCGTCGACGAGCGGTGCGGCGTTGTGGCCGGTGGCCTGCGGGGCGACGGCGAGTCCGAGGTCGCGTGCGGCGCGCACGGTGGTGGCGATGTCGGCGACGGATGCCGCGACCACGACGGCCGCGGGCCGCTGGTCGACGGCGAGGTTCCAGGCCGCGCGGACGGCGTCCCAGTCGGAGTCGCCGGGCAGGTGGAGCCGACCGTCGAGCCGCTCGTCGAGCATGGCGAAGGCCTCGCGCAGCGAGAGCGCGACGGTGTCGAAGGCAAGGGAGTTCACGGGTGGTTCCTTTCAGGTGCGTGGGTCGCGGGCCGGGCCGAGGTAGGGCGCTTGCTCCGACGGCCGCCCGGGTTGCCGGGGGCGCTCACGACGGGTTCCATCCAATGACGTGCGGGGCGGCCGGGACAGAGGGTCATCCCCCGGATCGGCTCAGGGTTATCCCGTGCTTCCGGTCGCGGTTCGCCGTCCGGAATACCCGCGCGACCGGCCCGGTTGGGGAGAGGGATGCTGCTCACACCCCGTCTCTCAGTGCTCGACCTCGTGCCCGTGCGGAGCGGCCAGACGTCGGCCGATGCCGTCGCGGCATCCGTCGCCCTCGCCCAGGTCGCCGACCGCCTCGGCTTCACCCGCTACTGGTTCGCCGAGCACCACAACATGCCCGCGGTGGCCTCGACGACGCCGCCCGTGCTCATCGCCGCGACGGCCGCGCGCACGGAGCGGATCCGCGTGGGGTCGGGCGGCGTGATGCTGCCGAACCACGCGCCGCTCGTGGTGGCCGAGCAGTTCGCCGCGCTCGAGGCGCTCGCGCCGGGGCGCATCGATCTCGGCATCGGGCGCGCGCCCGGCAGCGACCCGGTGATCACGCAACTGCTGCGCATCTCTGGGCCGACGGCCGATGTCGACCGCTTCCCCGACCATGTCGCCGACATCCTGAGCCTGCTCTCCCCCGACGGGGCGACGCTGCGGCTGACGAGCGGGCGCGAGTACCCGATCCAGGCCACCCCTGCGGCGACGGCGGTGCCCGAGCTGTGGCTGCTCGGCAGCTCGGACTACTCGGCGCGGCTCGCGGCCGAGCTGGGGCTGCCGTACGTGTTCGCGAACCACTTCTCGGGCGAGGGGCTCGAGCGGGCCCTCGAGCTGTATCGCTCCGAGTACCGGCCGAGCGAGCGGCATCCGTCGCCGCAGACGATCCTGACGCTGAACGCGGTGGTCGCCGACACCGCCGACGAGGCCGAGCAGCTCGCGCTGCCCCAGCTGCGCTCGATGGCGCGGCTGCGCCTCAACCGGCCCATGCGCCCGCTCGAGACCGTCGACGAGGCGCTCGCGGCGCCGCGCGACTCCGACGCCGACGAGGTCATCGCGCGCATGCGACCCCGCTGGGTCGTGGCCGACGCGGAGGCCGCGGCATCCGCGGTGCGCACCCTCGCCGAACGGCACGGCGTCGACGAGGTCATGATCGCGCCCGTCGCCGGGTCGCGCGCCGACGAGCCGGCGGATGCCGCGTCCGGCCGCGCCCGCACCCTCGAGCTGCTCGCCGCCGGTCTCGCCGCCTGAGGCGACGCGTCAGGCGCCGGCGGCGTAGACGCGGGCCTCCCAGGGGGCCAGCGGCGCGTCGAACGGGGCCGGCGAGTCCGGGATCGTGTTGGTCAGGATCGGCACGTCGCCCGGCTCCCCCGCGCCCGTCCCCCAGCGCGCCGCGACCTCGTCGGGGAACACGGGGTCGTGCTCGACCGACGTCAGGTTCACGACGACCAGCAGCCGTTCGGCCCCGTGCACGCGCTCGTAGGCGAGGATCGCCGGGTGCCCGGCATCCGCTCGCTCGAACGAGCCGTGGGCGACCACCGGCCGCTCGTGCCGGAGGGCGATGAGTTGCCGGTGGTACTCGAACACCGAGCCCGGGTCGCCGAGCTGCACGGCGGCGTTGATGCGGTCGTGGTTCGGGTTCACGGCGAGCCACGGTGTACCCGACGTGAAGCCCGCGTTGGTCGAGGCGTCCCACTGCATCGGGGTGCGCGCGTGGTCGCGGCTCATGAGGCTGAGGCCGTACAGGGCGTCGGCGACGGCCGTGCCGCTCGCGACCTCCTCGGCGTACGCGTTCAGCGACTCGACGTCGCGGTAGTCGTCGATCACCGAGAACGGCGCGTTCGTCATGCCGAGCTCCTGGCCCTGGTAGACGTACGGCGTGCCGCGCATGAGGTGCAGCATCGTCGCGAGCGCGGTCGCCGAGGCGTACCAGTGCTCGTCGGCGTCGCCGAAGCGGCTGACCGACCGCGCCTGGTCGTGGTTCTCGAGGTAGAGGCTGTTCCAGCCGACGTCGTGCAGGCCCTCCTGCCACTTGACGAGGGATGCCGCGAGCTCGCCGGGCTCGAGCGGCCGGGGCCGGAACTTGCTGATGCCGTGGTCGAGCCCGACGTGCTCGAACTGGAACACCATGTCGACCTCCCGGCGGGCCGGGTCGGTGAACAGGATCGCCTCGTCGAGCGTCACCCCCGGCGTCTCGCCGACCGTGATGAGCCCGTCGCGCCCGTCGAACACCTCGCGGTGCATCTCCTGCAGGAACTCGTGCAGGCGCGGGCCGTTGGTGTACGACGCGCCGCCGTCGCCGTACCGCTTGCCGTCCCGAACGGGCCCGTCGGGCAGTGACGGATGCTTCGAGATGAGGTTGATGACGTCCATCCGGAAGCCGTCGACGCCGCGGTCGAGCCACCAGCGCATCATCTCGTAGACGGCCTCCCGGACCTCCGGGTTCTCCCAGTTCAGGTCGGGCTGCTTCACGTCGAACAGGTGCAGGTAGTACTCGCCGGTCGCCTCGTCCCACTCCCACGTGGGACCGGAGAAGAACGACTCCCAGTTCGTCGGCTCCGCACCGGGGTCGCCGCCCTGCGTGCCCTCGCGCGGCGGGCGCCACCAGTACCAGTCGCGCTTGGGGTTGTCGCGGCTCGACCGCGACTCGACGAACCACGCGTGCTCGTCGGAGGTGTGGTTGACGACGAGGTCCATGACGAGCTTCATGCCCCGGGCGTGCATCGCCGCGAGGAGCTCGTCGAAGTCGGCGAGCGTGCCGAACGCCGGGTCGATGTCCTGGTAGTCGCTGATGTCGTACCCGTTGTCGGCGTGCGGCGACCGGTAGACGGGCGAGAGCCACACCACGTCGACGCCGAGGCGTTCGAGGTGGTCGAGCCGTTGCATGATGCCGCGGAGGTCGCCGACGCCGTCGCCGTCGGAGTCCTGGAAGCTGCGCGGGTACACCTGGTACACGACGGCCGACTTCCACCACTCGGGTGCGATCTCGTTCCCCATGCCCCGATCCTTCCAGCCGGGCGCCCCGGCGTCACCCCGCAGTGCAGGACGTGCGGTGGAATGTCGGACGCGAACGCCGGGTCGCGTCCTGCAGATCGCGGAACGTCCCGCGAAGGCACCGCGCGGACATGACGATGCCCCGGGCGCGGGGCCCGGGGCATCGGGTGGGTCGGGGTGCGGCGGTGCGGCGGTGGCGCGCCGCGCCGCGGCGGGTCAGGCCGCGAGGCCGAGCCGGCGCAGGTCGTCGCCCGACGCGCGGTGCTCGCCGCCCTCGGCGACGTGCGCCTCGCGCGGGACCCGGGCGCCGTTCTGCACGCGCGCGTTCGCGCCGACGGCCGCGTACGGCCCGACGACCGCGAAGCGTCCGACGACGGCGCCGCGTCCGACGTGCGCGTTCACGCCGATGGTCGCCTTCTCGGCGACGATCGCGTCCTGCTCGATCCAGGCGCCGTGCGAGATGACGGCTCCGCGCTGCACCTGCGCGCCCGGATCGACGTAGGCGGTCGGGTCGACGAACGCCGTCGGATCCACCTTCGCGGTCGTGGCGACGAGGCCACGACCGTTGACGTGCTTGCGGTAGCGACGCAGGATGCCGGCTTCGTCCTCGAACTCGACGTAGCTGATGCCCACGTGTCCTCCAATCGCCGGAACCGGGTCGGGTCGGGTCGGTCCCGGATACAGGTACAACATCACCCCTGACCGGGGCATTCCCAGCCTCGTGGCTGCACCTGAATACCCGCGGGGATATCGCTGTGGCGCACCTGCGAGGTCGGCCGCGAACGACGACGCCCGCGGCATCCGCTGCGATGAACGGATGCCGCGGGCGCGGCGTCGACGACGCGTCGGGTCAGTTGTCGCGGACCTCGATGATGTCGACGACGAACACGAGCGTCTGCCCGCCGAGTCCGTTCGCGGACTCCTCCTCGCCGTAGCCGAGCGCCGGCGGGATGGTGACGATGAGCTTGCTGCCGACCTTCTGGCCGACGAGCGCGCCGCCGAAGCCCGGGATGACGTCGCCCGTGCCGAAGCGCGCCGGGTCCTCGTTGCCGAAGCTCTGGTCGAAGATCTCCTTCGTCGCCCAGTTGAGGCCCTGGTAGTGGAGCGAGACGACCTGGCCGGCTTCGACGGTGTCGCCGTCGCCCTCCTCGAGCACCTTGAGCTGGTAGTCGGCCGGCGGCTCGGTGTCGGGGATCGTCACGGTGGGCACGCCGTCGCCGTCGAACTCGACCTCGGGCACGTTCTCGGTCCACTCGCTCGGGGTGGGCAGGTCCTCGGCCTCGACGACGTCCTGCACGTCGGTGACGATGACGAGCGTCTCGCCGGGCTCGACGCCGATCGACTCGTTGCCCTGCTCGCCGTAGACGGACGCCGCGGGCGCGACGGTGACGACGCGGGATCCGATCGGCACGCAGTCGACGCCCGCGAGGAAGCCCTCGTAGAGCGAGCCGTCGCCGATGGTCAGCGACGTGGGCTGCGAGAAGACCTGGTCGCCGGTCGAGCCCTTGAACGCGGTGACGACGACGGAGACCTCGTCGCCGGGGGCGGTCACGTCGCCGTCGCCCTCGATGTCGAGCGTGCGCTGGAGCTCCTCGGCCTCGAGCGGCGTCTCGAACGATGCGGTGGCGGTGGCGCCGAACTCGCCCTCGACCTCGACCGCGTCGCTCTGCTCGCCCGCGTCGACCTCGAGGCACGCGGCGGCCTCCTCGGAGGCGGTGGGCTCGGGCTCGGCGGGGTCTCCGGCGCAACCGGCGAGGAGCAGGGCGGTCACGGAGGCCAGCGCGATGGGCGCACCTCGACGCAGGGCACGGTTCATGAGGAATTCTCGTTTCGATCGGGGAGCGAAGTCGCCCTCCAGTCTGCACGCAATCCGCTTTCCGTTTGCTGAGTCTTCACGGATCGGCCGGTGGGCACCACAATGTGCACATGGGGGATGTCAGGGCCGAGCCCGATTTCATCACGTCGTTCCGAGGCGGATGGGAGGCGTTCGCCGAACTCGACGAGGTGATCTGGAACCCGATCTCGCGCGCGACGGTGCTCCGCTCCCAGCCCCGCTTCGACGAGCGCGTGCTCGACGCGTGCGCCGGCGACGGCGCGTCGGCCCTGCCGACGGCCGAGCTCGTGGGGCCGGGCGGGGTGGTCGACGCGGTCGACCTGGCCGAACCGCTGGTCGAGATGATGCGCGAGCGCGCGGGCGAGCGGATGCCGCAGCTGCGCCCCCAGGTGGGCGACGTCACGACGTGGCCGTACACGGGCTACGACCTCGTGCAGTGCGTGCTCGGCATCCTGTTCTTCGAGGATCCGGCGGCCGGCACGCGGCATCTCGTCGAGTGCGTGCGACCCGGCGGCCGCGCCGTGTTCACCGTGTGGGCGACCGGCGCGATGGACCGCATCGGCGAACTCCTGGCCGAGGCGCTGCCCACCGACGACGAGCGCGTGCCGAGCTTCGACGACGCGCGCCGCGCCACGATCGTGGGCGCCGACACCGCCGGCAACTTCGCCCACTGGCTCACCGAGCGCGGCCTCGCCGAGGTTCGGGCGGAGGTGGTGCCGCGTCACCTCGACCTCGATCCCGAGCTGGCCTGGCGCCTCGTGCTCGGCACGGGGTTCCGCGCGTTCATCGGCGGGCTCGACGACGAGTCGCGCGAGGCGGTCCGCGAGCGGTACGTCGCCGGCCTGTCCCGCGGCCCCGCGACGGTCGACCTCACCACGCTCATCGCCGTGGGCCATCGGCCTGCGGACTGACGGACGTCAGTCGCCGCCCGGCTCGGGTCCGGCGGCGACCGGCCGCTCGGGCACGTTCGACCACTGGCTGAAGGAGCCCGGGTAGAGGGCGGCGTCGAGGCCCACGACGGCGAGCGCGGCGACCTGGTGCGCCGCGTTGACCCCCGATCCGCAGTACACGGCGAGCGGATGCCGCCCGTCGGCGCCGAGCGCCGCGAACCGATCCCGCAGCACCTCGGCGGGCAGGAACCGCCCGTCGGCACCGAGGTTCCCCGTCGTCGGCGCGGACACCGCGCCGGGGATGTGCCCGGCGCGCGGGTCGATCGGCTCGACCTCGCCGCGGTACCGCTCGGCCGCGCGGGCGTCGAGCAGCACCCCCGCCTCGGCGGACGCGAGCGCGTCGGCCTCGTCGAGATCGACGACGGGCATGCCGCCGAAGCGGGCCGTCGCGTCGCCCGGGTCCGGCACGACCTCGCCGGTCTCGAGCGGCAGGCCGGCCTCGCGCCACGCGGCGAGGCCTCCGTCGAGCAGGCGCACGTCGCGCCATCCGGCGTGCCGCAGCAGCCACCAGGCTCGGCCCGCCGACATGCCGCCCACGTCGTCGACCGCCACGACGAGGTCGCCGTCGCGCAGGCCCCAGCGCCGCATGGCCGCCGTGAACGCGGCCTCGCCTGGCAGCGGATGCCGCCCCTCGCCGGTCGCCGAGTGGTCGGCGAGCTCCGTGTCCAGGTCGACGTACACGGCGCCCGGGATATGCCCCGCGCGGTACGCGTCGCGCCCGTCGGGCTCGGCGAGGGTCCACCGCACGTCGAGCACGACCGTGCGGGGGTCCCCGAGCCGGGCGGCGAGGTCGGCGGCGTCGATGAGCACGTGCATGCGGCCATCCTCGCAGTCCGGGGGCTCCCGGCATCCGTTCACACGTGCCTCCGATAGAATGATGGGACTGGATCGGTCGATGCGAGGCGGGAGGGTGGATGATCCTGTCGCTCGTCCTGTTCGGGCTCGTGGCCGTCGTCACCCCGTTCGCAGCGCGGGCGCTGGGTCGCCGCATCTTCGCGGTCATCGCACTGGTGCCCGCGGGCGTCTTCGTGTGGCTGCTCTGGCACGTGCCAGTCACCGCCGAGGGAAGCGTCATCACCGAGCGCATCCCGTGGATCCAGGCGCTCGACATCTCGCTGTCGTTCCGGCTCGACCCGCTCTCGCTGCTCCTCGCGCTGATCGTCACGGGCGTCGGCGCGCTCGTGCTGCTCTACTGCACCTGGTACTTCCGCGACGACGAGCCCCACCTCGGACGGTTCGCGGCCCTGCTGCTCGGCTTCGCGGGCGTCATGCTCGGCCTCGTCACGGCCGACGACGTGTACGTGCTGTTCACGTTCTGGGAGTTCACGAGCGTGCTGTCGTACCTGCTCATCGGCCACGACTCCGCCAAGCGCGAGAGCCGTGGCGCCGCGCTGCAGGCCCTCACCGTCACCGTGTTCGGCGGCCTCACGATGTTCGTCGGCCTCGTCGTGCTCACCGTCGCGGGCGGCACGACGTCGCTCGCCGAACTCGTCGCGAACCCGGTCGGCGGCGTCGCGGGCGAGGTCGGCATCGCCCTGGTGCTCGTCGGGGCCATCTCCAAGAGCGCGCTCGTCCCCTTCCACTTCTGGCTCCCGGCCGCGATGGCCGCTCCCACGCCGGTGTCCGCCTACCTGCACGCCGCGGCGATGGTGAAGGCGGGCGTGTACCTCGTGATGCGGCTCGCGCCGGGGTACGCGGAGCTCGCCGTGTGGCATCCGCTGCTCATCGGCCTGGGCGCGTTCACGATGCTCGTCGGGGGATGGCGCGCTCTGCGGCAGACCGACCTCAAGCTGCTGCTCGCCTACGGCACGGTGAGCCAGCTCGGCTTCCTCGTGCTCGTCGCCTCGATCGGCACCCGTGACGGCCAGCTCGCCGCCGGCGCCCTGCTGCTCGCGCACGCGCTCTTCAAGGCGGCCCTGTTCCTCACGGTCGGCATCATCGACCACGCGACCGGCACGCGAGACGTGCGCGAGCTGTCGGGGCTCGGTCGCAGCATGCCCTGGATCGCGGCGATCGCCACGGTCGCCGCCGCCTCGATGGCCGGGCTGCCGCCCGTGCTCGGGTTCGTCGCGAAGGAGACGGTGTTCCACGCCCAACTCGCCTACGGCGCCGAGGGCGGCGCCTGGGCGTGGGTCGGGCTCGTCGCGGCGATCATCGGCTCGGTGCTCACCGTCGCGTACAGCGCGCGGTTCGTGATGGGCGCTTTCGGTCGCAAGCCCGGCGTGCCCGAGCCGCCGCTTCACCGCGAGTCGCCGCTCATCGCGGTCGCACCCGGCGTGCTCGCGGTGACCTCGCTCGCCGCGTCGATCGGCGTCGCCGCCATCGAGCCGCTCATCACCGCGGCATCCGTCGGCCTGCCCGGCCCGACCGAATACAAGCTGGCGCTCTGGCACGGGTTCGAACCGGCGCTGTTCATCTCGCTCGGCGTCTACGCGCTCGGTGCGCTCATGGTATGGCGCCGCGCCGTGGTCGCGCGCGCGCAGGCGGCGCTGCCGGACACATTCGAGGCCGGCCGCGGGTACCTGCGGATCGTGCGCGGGGTCGACCGGTTCGCCGCCTGGCTCACCACCTTCATCCAGTCCGGCGGGCTGCCCGGCTACCTCGCCGTGACGGTGAGCGTGCTCATCCTCGGCGTCGGCGGCGCGGCGCTGATGAACCACAGCTGGCCCTCCGACGTGCGCTTCGCCGACGAGCCCGCGCAGCCCATGGTCGGGTTCGTGATCGTCGTCGCCGCGATCGCGGTCGTGCTGGTGCGACAGCGGCTCGCCGCAGCTCTGCTGGCGGGCGTCACCGGCTTCGGGCTCGTGGTGCTGTTCGGCACCGGCGGCGCGCCCGACCTCGCGCTGACGCAAGGGCTCGTCGAGGCGATCACGATCGTGGTGTTCGTGCTGGTCCTGCGTCGCCTTCCGCGGAACATCCAGAGCCGCGCCTCGACGGTGAAGGTCCCGGTGCGCGTAGCGATCGGCGCGCTCGCCGCCGTGGTGATGGGCGTCGTCGGCGTGGTCGCGCTCGGCGCCCGCGAGCGGGCGCCGATCTCCGAGGGGCTGCCGCCGCTGTCACTGGAGGCGCACGCCAAGAACATCGTGAACGGTCTGCTCGTCGACATCCGCGCGTGGGACACCCTCGGCGAAGTGTCCGTGCTGGTCGCGGTGGCGACGGGCGTCGCGAGTCTCATCTTCGTCTCGGGGCGCACCGGCGGCGCGCCACGGCTCGACTCCCGCGCTCCGCGCGACCGTCTGCGGCCACTCCCCGAGCCCGCCGACGCGATGCGCGCACCGCGGCGACGGCTCGCCGATGTCGAGGGCGAGACGGATAGGGCGGCCGAGGCCGCAGCGACCCGGCAAACGTGGCTCCTCGCGGGCCGCACGATCTCGCCGCGCAACCGCTCGATCCTCCTCGAGGTGCTTGTGCGACTGCTCTTCCACCCCGCCATCGTCGTTTCGATCTACCTGCTGTTCGTGGGGCACAGCTCCCCCGGCGGCGGCTTCGCCGGCGGGCTGGTCGCGGGGCTCGCGCTCGTCGCGCGCTACCTCGCGGGCGGGCGCTACGAGCTCGGCGAGGCGCTGCCCGTCGACGCCGGCCGCGTGCTCGGGGCCGGCCTGCTGCTCGCCGCCGGCACCGCCGCGGCTCCGCTGCTGTTCGGGGCCACGGTGTTCCAGTCGGCATGGTTCGAGACCGAGGTACCCGTGCTCGGGCTCATCTCCGTCGGAACTTCGACCCTGTTCGACATCGGCGTCTACCTGATCGTCGTCGGGCTGGTGCTCGACATCCTTCGCACGCTCGGCGCCGAGATCGACCGGCAGATCGACGAGGCCGGTGAGGATGCGGTCCCTGCCGACCCCGCCGAGCCGGCCGACCCCACACGACCCGTTCGCGACCCCGACCTGCCCGCCGACCCCGCAGGCGCCACCGGACCCGGGAGGGCCGAGGCATGACTCCAACCCTGGTCCTCGTGATCGTCGCCGCCGTGCTGTTCGGCTGCGGCGTCGCCGTGATGCTCGAGCGCAGCCTGACCCGCGTGCTCATCGGCTTCCTGCTCGTGGGCAACGGTGTGAACCTGTTCATGTTCTCGATGGCTGGAGCGCCCGGCCTGGCACCCCTGCTCGTCGACGGCGTCGACGAGTCCGAGCTGTCCGATCCCCTCCCGCAGGCGTTCGTGCTCACCGCGATCGTGATCAACCTCGGCCTCACCGCGTTCATGCTCGCGCTCGTCTACCGCACCTGGTGGCTCGCCCAGCTCGGCTCCCAGGGCGACATCATCGGCGACGAGGAGGACGCCGAGGAGGACGCCGAGGAGACCGCCGACCTCATCCGCAGCACGGCCGACGACGACCGCGCCGTGCAGGACGTGCTCGACGCGAGCGACGAGGAGGTGCGGCGATGACGGTCGACGCCCTCGTTCCGCTCATGGTGCTGCTGCCGATGCTCGGCGCAGCGGTCGCGCTGATCCTCGGCCGGCACCGTCGGGCGCAGATGGCCGTTTCGACGAGCGTGCTGGCCGCGGTCGCGACGATCGCGGTGGTGCTGCTTGCCGAGGTCGACGCGTCCGGCACTGGCATCGCGGTCGAGGTCGGCGGATGGCCGGCGCCGTTCGGCATCGTGCTCGTGGTCGACCGACTGAGTGCGATCATGATCATCATCTCAGCGCTGATGCTCCTCGGCGTCCTTGTGTACGCCGTGGGGCAGGGCATCGCCGACCAGCATCGCGAGACCCCGGTGTCGATCTTCCACCCGTCCTACCTGATCCTGTCGGCCGGTGTCTTCAACGCGTTCGTCGCGGGCGACCTGTTCAACCTCTACGTCGGGTTCGAGATCCTGCTCTCCGCGAGCTACGTGCTGCTCACCCTGGGCGGCACGGGTGAGCGGATCCGCGCGGGCATCACCTACATCATCGTCAGCCTGATGTCGTCGCTGTTCTTCCTCAGCGCGATCGCGCTGATCTACGGCGCCACCGGCACGGCGACGATCGCCCAGCTGTCGGTGCGCATCGCCGAGCTCCCCCAGGACGTGCAGCTCATGCTGCACCTTCTGCTGCTCATCGCGTTCGGCATCAAGGCCGCGGTGTTCCCGCTGTCGTTCTGGCTGCCCGACTCGTACCCGACGGCACCCGCGCCGGTCACGGCCGTGTTCGCGGGTCTGCTCACGAAGGTCGGCGTGTACGCCATCATCCGCGCCGAGACCGTCATCTTCCCCGAGAGCGACCTGACGACGCTGTTCCTCGTAGTGGGCGGCCTCACGATGGCCGTCGGAATCCTCGGCGCGCTCACGCAGGCCGACATCAAGCGACTGCTCTCATTCACGCTCGTCAGCCACATCGGGTACATGATCTTCGGCATCGGGCTGGCGAGCGTCGCCGGGCTGGCCGCGACCATCTACTACGTCGTGCACCACATCACGGTCCAGACCACGCTGTTTCTCACCACCGGACTCATCGAGCGGTTCGGCGGCGCCACGTCGATCACGAGGCTCGGCGGCCTGCGCAACGCCTCGCCGGTGCTCGCGGTGCTGTTCTTCGTGCCGGCGATGAATCTGGGCGGCATCCCGCCGTTTTCGGGATTCCTGGGCAAGGTGGGGCTCTTCGTTTCCGGGGCCGACGCCGCGAACGGCACGGCCGTGTCGCAGACGGTGGGCGCCTCCTCCCCCGGTCCCGACTGGCTCATCTGGGTGGTCGTGGCGGTCGGCACTGCGACCTCGCTCGTAACGCTCTACGCCCTCGCGCGATTCTGGAACCTCGCGTTCTGGCGTCCGAACGACGATGTCGAGGGCTACCGATCGGCGATGATCGACTCGATGCAGGAGGCGCCGGCGGGCGCGACCCTCGTCGCCACGCGCACCACCCCGCGCCTCATGGTCGCCGCCACGACGGCCCTCGTCCTGCTGACGCTCGCGCTCACCGTTTTCGCCGGTCCGCTCTTCGACCTCGCCGACCGAGCCGCCGAGAACCTCCGCGATCCGGGCGTGTACGTCTCGCTCGTCTTCCCCGAGGTGGTCCAATGACGACAAACGTCGCCGGCGAGCGCGGCACGCACGAGCCCGACGAGTTCTCTCGGTGGGAGGCGGTGTGGCGCCAAGCGCCACTACTGCTCGGCCTCGTGGTGCTCTGGGTCTTCCTCTGGGACCACGTCGACGTGCTCACCGTCGTCACGGGCCTCGCTCTGGCGATCGCGGTCACGCGAGCGCTCTACCTTCCTCCGGTTCTGCTCAGCGGACGGTTCAACCTGTGGCGCGGGCTGCTGCTCGGCCTCCGGATGATGTTCGACGTGGTGATCGCCTCGATCCAGGTCGCGCTGAAGGCGGTCTGGCCCACATGGCAGCCGATGAACTCCATCGTCGACGTCCAGCTGCTCACGCGTTCCGACTTGGTGACCACGCTCACGGCCGAGGCGATCTCAGTCGTGCCGGGCACGGTCGTCATGGACATTGACCGGGAGCGCGGGCTGCTGTACCTGCATGCGCTTGGCACCCGTACTGCCGCGGACATCGGTCGGACGCGCGAGCGCGTCCTCGCGACCGAGGAGCGCATCGTGCTCGCGATCGGCACGCGCGCGCAGGCTCGCGCGGTGCACGAGGCGCGACGACGTCGGAAGGCGGGCGAGACCGGACGCATCAGTCCGGGCCTCGCGCGCGCGCTCGCGCCGTCGGAGACCGCGGAACGGCATCCGCTCGCCGAGCACGACGCGGCGACCGAGCTGCGCGGCGACGGCGACGGTCACGGCAGGGCGCGCAGTCGTGACGAGCCGGACCGACGCGACACGGACGACCGGAACGGAGGAACGCGATGACCGGGCTCACCGTGATCGGCCTCATCGCGGGGGCGATGTTCGGCGTCGGCGCAATCGCCGCCGTGGTCCGCATCATCCGGGGGCCGTCGATCCTCGATCGTGCGCTGGCGACCGATGTGATCCTTGCGATCGCCATGTGCGGCCTCGCCGCCGAGATGGCGATCAACCGACACACCGACACCCTCGTGGTCCTGCTCGTCCTCGCCATGTTCGCGATCGTCGGCTCGATCGCGATCGCCCGATTCGTCGCGAAGCAGGATGCCTCATGACCGGCTACGAGGTCGGCGTCGGCGGGCTCATCCTCCTGAGCGCATTCCTGTCGATGGCAGCAGGGATCGGCATCCTACGCTTCCCGGACGTGCCGACGCGGCTGCACGCCGCGACCAAGCCGCAGGTGCTCGGCCTCGCGGTCGTGCTGCTCGCGATCGTGCTCCGCGTGCCGACGTGGGGCGTCGTGTCGACGGCGGTCCTCATCATGACGTTCCAGCTGCTCACGCAGCCGATGACCGCCCACATGCTGGGACGCGCGGCCTACCGCAGCGACCACGTGCGGCGCGACCTCCTCATCGAGGACGACCTCGGTCGCGACATCGATGAGCACGAGCACGAGCTGGAGCGCCCGCACGAGTCGGACGAAGCCCGCGAGGACGGCCCGACGCGCTGACGGTCCGATCCGCCGTGACGCGCGACGGCCGCGCTGGTCGGCGCCGGCTGCGGGTCAGCCGCCGCCGCCGGCCTGCTCCGGCCGGTGCTCGGCGGCGGGCGTGTCGAGCCACGGCAGCTCCGGTCGCAGCTCCGGCGACACGATGGTCTCGTCCTGCGGACCCGTGTCGGGCACGCTCGGGTCGTTCGGCACCGACTTCAGGGCGATGTTCGGACTGCTCATCGCCGGCGGTGAGAACAGTCCGGCGATGCCCGACGCGACCGACGCCGAGATGACGCCCTCGGAACCGGCGAGGAGCACGACGCGGGGATCGCCACGGACGATCTCCTCGGCGACCGTCGGCGTGAGCGCCGACCCGACGAGCATGAGCACGCCGCCGTTCGCCGCGACGACCGGACCGGCGGCGAGGCCGTCAGGGAAGCTCAGGCCGGTCGCGACGCCGACCATGTTCGCCCCGCCCGCGGCCACGAGGTCGCGCGCCACGGCGGCCGCGGTCTCGTAGCGGTCGGAACCGCCGAGCCGGATGACCTGGGACGCGTACGCCGTCATCGAGGTGCGCACGCTCTCGGAGACCGCACCGGCCGAGCCGACGACGACGATCCGCTGCGGGTTCAGCCGATCGAGCTCGGTCTTGGTCGCGGCGGGCAGCGACGTCGAGGCCGTGAGCAGCACCGGGCCGCCCAGCTGCGCGGCAGCGGCGCCCGCGGAGAGCGCGTCGGGGAAGTCGGCGCCCGAGGCGACGTACGCCACCGGGACGCCCGGCGAGAACGCGCGCTGCGACACCTTCGCGGCCGTCGCGTAGCGGTCGGGACCCGAGTCGCGGACGGCGGTGACGCCGGCTGCCGCCGAGGCCTGCGCGACGACCGCGTCCGTCACGATCGTCGGACCGCCGACGACCACGAGCTTCGCGGGCTTGAGTCGTGCCAGCTCGTCGAGCACGTTCTGCGGAATGCTCGAGCCGGGGACGAGCAGCACCGGGCCTTCGCCGCGCGTGGCCGCGCCGGCCGCGAGCGCGTCGGGGAACGTCGCGCCGGTGGCGAGGTAGACCACCGGGACCCCGGTGTTCGGGAAGCCGCGCTGCGCGAGGGCGACCGCGGTGGCGTACCGGTCGCTCCCGCCGGCCCGGTCGGTCGTCGCATCGAGGGCCATGCCGCTGTAGCGGGTGAACAGGTTGGTGGTCATCGTGCGGACCGTCGGCTGGGGGCTGATGTTGCCGCCCATGAGACCGCCCGTGTAGTTCAGGGTCCCGGCCGAGAAGACGATCGCCGAGGACGGCGCCTGGTAGAGCGTCGACTCGTGGAGGCCGCGCTGGCCGTTGCGGGCGGTGAACGGCGACTGCGCGAGCACCGCCTGCGTGGTCCCGCTCTTCACGGTGGGCGCGGGGTACTGGGTGTGCCGCCGGTCCGCCTCGATACCGACCATCCCGGGGATGGCGGAGCCGTTCGCGAGGCCGGTGCCGCGGTACAGCCAGTGCTCCGGGGTCCGGACGATCCACGACGCGTTGGGCCCGACGAGGCCGGTACCGTCGCCGGTCGGCCACATCTGCCCGATCACCGGCTGCTCGGGTCGTGGGATGGCTCGGAAGAGCACGGTGCTCGTGGCGCCCTTCACGGGATCGAGCGAGGCGCTCTTGTAGCAGACCACGACCCGGTCGGCCGCGCCGGAGGCCGAGGGCTCGACTCGCACCTGCCAGTACATGTTGTTGCCGCCGAGGTAGGCGAGGTCGACGCCGGCGTCCCGGGCGGTCTCCGCGGCGGTGAACATCTCGCTCGTCCAGTACTCGTCGTGGCCGACGGAGACCATGCCCTGCTGCCCGTTGAGCAGGGACGGGTTGCGGTGCAGGTCGAGGTTGGTGGCGTAGGTCATGTCGAAACCGCGCGACTCGGCGTAGCGGATCATCGGCGCCTCTTCGGCCATGATCAACGAGGCGCCGGCGTTGGCGTACGGTCGGTCGAAGCTCACCTTCGCTGCCGCCGTCGACCCGGCGGCGGTCGTGGCGCCGTACGAGTTGTAGCTGTACAGGCTCTTGCCGGTGCTCCCGTTGTCGGGGAAGTTGTTGTACGCCTGGTACGTGAACGACGGCTGGACGTGCACGAGCTTGCCGGTCGCCCCGTCGTCGCGGAGCACGAACGAGGCGTAGGTCTGCTTGGTTCCGCGGGTGAACACGACGGCGTAGACGCCGCTCGTCCAGTCCTCCGTCGTCTGCACGGTGAGCAGGGTGCGCCAGTCGCACGTGACCATGCCCACCGGCATGGCGGTCGTGCACGCCGGCTGCGAGATGCCGTTGAAGGTGCCGCCCGTGACGCGACGTCCGCCGAGGCCCTGGTACCAGCCCAGTCGGTACACGTCGTACCGCACCGACCCGGCCGACGCGACGTGCACCCGGAAGTCGACCTGTTCGCCGTTGTCGATGCTGACCTTGGTCGCGTACGCCTTCACGGCGAGGTCGCGGTCGGTCGACAGCGAGTACCCCGACCACGGGATCTGCCAGGACGAGTGCCCCGCCAACCGGTTCTCGCGGACGATCCGGTTCACGGGTGGGGGCCCGGCGGCCGCGACGAGCGGGCCGGCCGCCTCGGCAGGACCGGCGTGCGCGGGGACGGGGACGGGGACCGGCGCGGCGCCGAGGGTGGCCGCGGTGATGACGATCGCGGCGAGCGATGCGAAGAAGGATTTCATGGCGATCGGGTCTCCGGTGTCGGCCCGACTCGGGCAGCCGTGCCGTCTTCGCGATGCTACGGAGGTTGTTTCACCCGGTCTTCCCCCAGAACGGGGCTCGATCCGCTCAGCCGCGACCGGTGAAGTGCGGGGGCCGCTTCTCCTGGAACGCGGCGAATCCCTCGCGGTAGTCGTCGGTGTCGCAGAGTGCCGCCTGGGCGCGGTTCTCGTCCGACATGGACGACCAGAGCCCGTGCCGGTGGTCGCGCAGGTCGGCGATGAGCCGCTTCGACGCGATGAAGGCCTGCGTGGGGCCGGATGCCGCCTCGTGGGCGGCCCGGCGCGTGGCATCCGTCACCTCATCGGCCGGGAAGACGTGCGAGAACAGGCCGGCAGCGACGGCCTCGGCGCCCGACATGAGGCGTCCGGTCACGATGAGGTCCATGGTGCGGTGCGCGCCGAGGCGCTCGTAGAACAGCGCGTGGCCGCCCGAGTCGAGCGTCGCGCCGAGGTTCTTGAACGGCGAGCCGATCTTCGCGGTGTCGGCGACGTAGACGATGTCGCTCGCGATGAGCAGCCCGAGGCCGACGCCGAGGCATGCGCCGTGGGCGACCGCGAAGGTCGGCGCGGGGAAGCGCGACATCCGCTTCAGCAGGGGTTCGACGATGCCGCCGAGGTAGCCCTGCACGTCGTCGTCGCGCGGGTCGACGCCCGCGATGTCGCGGCCGGCGCAGAACGCGCGCCCCTCGCCGCGCAGCACGAGCGCGCGGACGCCCGCGAACTCGGCCTGCTCGTACGCGTCGGAGAGGTCGCGCAGCGCCGCCTCGCCCAGCGCGTTCAGCTTCGCGGGCGCGTTCAGCACCACCTCGGCCACGCCGTCCCGGATCTCGAGCTCGATCATCGTGTCTCTCTCCTCCTCATCGAGTGCGCGGTTCCGCGACGGTCGCGCGGGTGCTGGCCTGCGCACTCGTCGCGGAATCGCGCGGTCGCGGGTGCTGCGGGTGGGGCGGGCAGCAGATGTCGCGGGGCTACCCGTCGTAGTCCACCACGACGCGGTCCGACGTGGGGTGCGACTGGCAGGTGAGCACGTAGCCGCGCTCCAGCTCGTCGGGCTCGAGCGCGTAGTTCTCGGTCATGTTCACGCTGCCGTCGACGACTCGCGCGCGGCACGTGCCGCACACGCCGCCCGCGCACGCGAACGGCACGTCGCCGCGCACCCGCAGCGCCGCGTTGAGGATGGACTCGTTCGCGCTCATCGGGCTCTCGACGGTGGACGACAGCCCGTCGAGCGTGAACTCGATCTCGACCGTCTTCTCGCCGCGCTCGACCACGACGGGACGGCCCTGCCGGGGCTCGGTGGCACGGTCGGCGTCGGTCGTGAACAGCTCGTAGCGCACCTGGCCGACGGGCACGCCGCGGGCCTCGAGGGTGTCGCGTGCGAGCTGCACGAGCTCGAACGGCCCGCACAGGAACCACTCGTCGACCGTCGCCGGCGGGATGAGCGCGTCGAGCATGCGCTCGAGCTTCTCCGCGTCGATGCGTCCGGACAGCAGCGGCGCGGTGCGCTGCTCGCGCGAGAGCACGTGGTGCAGCGCGAGCCGCGACGGGTAGCGGTCCTTCAGCTCGGCGAGCTCCTCGAGGAACATCACGTCGCGCGTCGACCGGTTCGTGTAGACGAGCGTGAACCGCGAGTCGTCCGAGCGGGCGAGCACGGTGTGGGCGAGCGCCATGAGCGGCGTGATGCCGGAGCCCGCGGCGATACCCACGACGTGCTTGCCGTCGAGCGACGCGAGCCCCGAGGTGAAGGTGCCCTGCGGGCTCATCACGTCGATGCGGTCCCCCGCGGCGAGCTCGGTGTTCGCCCACGTCGAGAAGCGGCCGCCGAGGTCGCGCTTGATCGCGACCGAGACGCTGCCGCGCACCGGCGGCCGGCAGATCGAGTACGACCGGCGCAGCTCGTGCCCGTCGAACTCGCGCCGGAGCGCCACGTACTGGCCGGGCAGGTAGGTGTAGTCGTCGGCGAGCTCGTCGGGCACCGCGAAGGTCACCTCGACCGAGTCGTCCGTGAGCGGGCGCACCTCGGCGACCTCGAGCGAGTGGAACCGGGCGCGGCGCCGCTTCGGGGCGGTGTCGCCGCCGACCGCGCTCGCGAGGAACGCGTCGGCGATCGCGGCATCCGTCTCGAGGGCGCCGGCGGCGCTGCCGGCAGGGCGGGTCGGGGCTCCGGTGGAGCCCAGGTTGATCGCGGCCATCAGAGCACCTTGAAGTAGTCGAAGGGCTCGAGGCAGTCGCGGCACTCGTAGAGCGCCTTGCACGACGTCGAGCCGAAGCGGGCGAGTTCGCGGGTGTTCAGGGAGTCGCAGCGCGGGCACTTGACCGCCATCTGCAGGCGGATCGGCCCGCCCCCGCGCACGGGCGCGTGTCCCGACGGCGCCTGGATGCCGTAGGTCCGGAGCTTCTCCTTGCCGGACTCGCTCATCCAGTCGGTGGTCCATGCGGGCGAGAGCACCAGCTTCACGTCGACGTGGTCGTAGCCCGCGTGCGTGAGCGCGAGCACGACGTCGTCGCGCATGGCGTCCATCGCGGGGCAGCCGCTGTAGGTGGGCGTGAGCTCGACGTGCACGCCGTCGTCGTCGACGGCGACCGAGCGCAGCACCCCGAGGTCCTCGATCGTGAGCACCGGCACCTCCGGGTCGGTCACCGTGGCGGCGACCTCCCACGCGGCGCGCGAGGCCGGGTCGCTCGGCACCGGGCGGGCGACGGATGCCTCGGGGGTCCCGGTCACCACGACGCTCCCGGGTGCGACCGGGCGAGCACCTGCATCTCGGCGAGCATCGGGCCGAGGTGCTCGGTGTGCCCGCCCTGGCGTCCGCGGCCGCCGACGACGAACGCGAGGCGCCCTTCGGGGCGGGTGAGCTCGGCCTCGGCGAAGACCTGGTCGATGACGGCGTCGAACGCGGGCCGCAGCGACGACGGCAGCGGCGCGACGCCCTCGGCGGCGAGGCGCTCGGCGAGTTCGTCGTCGCGGAACAGCTCGTCGACGTACGGCCAGGTCTGCTCGACGGCGCGGATCATGCGGCGGCGCGACTCGTCGGTGCCGCCGGCGAGGCGCAGAGTCCACTGCACGGCGTGGTCGCGGTGGTAGTCGACCTCCTTGGAGGCCTTGGCCGCGATCGCCGCGAGCGTGGCATCCATCGACTGCTCGAGGTGCCGGTAGAGCTCGACGAGGTAGGTCGACGCGAACAGCTGGCGCGCGATGGTGTGCGCGAAGTCGCCGTTCGGCTGCTCGAAGAGCCACGCGTTGCGGAACTCGGGCTCGTCGCGGAAGTACGCGAGGTCGTCCTCGCTGCGGCCGTCGTGCGTGCCGGCGTAGTGCAGCAGCGAGCGCGCGTGGCCGAGCAGGTCGAGGGCGATGTTGCCGAGGGCGACGTCCTCCTCGAGCTCGGGGGCGCGCGTGATCCAGTCGCCGAGGCGCTGGGCGAGCACGAGGGCGTCGTCGCCGTAGCGCAGGGCGACCTCGGCGACGTCGGCGGATGCCGCGTGGCCGGCGCTCGCCTCGGCGCCCGCGAGTTCCTCGGCGAGCGCGACGCGGTCGACGGTGACCTCGCCGTGCGGGTCGAGGTCGGTCTCGGCGCTCACAGGTGCTTCACCCCTTCGGACTTCGTGTAGTACACCGCGTGCCGGTAGTTCTTGCCGGCCGGGCTCTCGAAGAACGCGCCCTTGGCGTCGGGGTCGCTGGTGGTGACCGCGTCGGCGGGCACGACCCAGATCGACACGCCTTCGTTGCGGCGGGTGTAGAGGTCGCGCGCGTTGCGGACGGCCATGTCGGCGTCGGGTGCGTGCAGCGATCCGACGTGCACGTGGCTCAGGCCGCGGTTGGCGCGCACGAAGACCTCCCAGAGGGGCCAGGCCTCGGTGCCGGTCTCACCGGGGGTCGACATCACGCCACCGCCTTCTGCTTCGCGGCCTGCTTGCGGGCGTACTCGGCGGCCGCCTCGCGCACCCAGGCGCCCTCCTCGTGGGCCTCGCGCCGGCGGCGCAGCCGCTCGGCGTTGGCGGGGCCGCGGCCGGCGAGGACCTCGTGGAACTCGGTCCAGTCGATCTCGCTCATGTCGTAGCGCTGCTCCGCCTCGTTCCACTTCAGGTTCGGGTCGGGCAGGGTGACGCCGAGCACCTCGGCCTGCGGCACGAGCATGCCGACGAAGCGCTGGCGCAGCTCGTCGTTGGAGAAGCGCTTGATGTTCCAGGCCATGGACTGGGCGGAGTTCGGCGACTGGTCGTCGGGCGGGCCGAACATCATGAGGCTCGGCCAGTACCAGCGGTCGACCGCGTCCTGTGCCATCTCGCGCTGCTCGGGCGTGCCCTGCATGAGCTCGAGCAGGATCTCGAAGCCCTGCCGCTGGTGGAACGACTCCTCCTTGCAGATGCGGACCATGGCGCGGCCGTAGGGGCCGTAGGAGGCGCGGCACAGCGGCACCTGGTTGCAGATCGCGGCGCCGTCGACGAGCCACCCGATGGCACCCATGTCGGCCCACGTCGGCGTCGTGTAGTTGAAGATCGAGGAGTACTTGGCCTTGCCCTCGATGAGCTGCTGCATCATCTCCTCGCGGCCGATGCCGAGCGTCTGGGCCGCCGAATAGAGGTAGAGCCCGTGGCCCGCCTCGTCCTGCACCTTGGCCATGAGGATCGCCTTGCGCTTGAGGCTCGGGGCGCGGGAGATCCAGTTGGACTCGGGCTGCATGCCGATGATCTCGGAGTGGGCGTGCTGGCTGATCTGCCGGATCAGCGTCTTGCGGTACGCGTCGGGCATCCAGTCGCGCGGCTCGATGCGCGAGTCCTGGGCGATGAGCTCGTCGAAGCGGGCCTGGGCGGCCTCGTCCTCGACCACGCTCAGATCGGCGGGTGCGGTCATCGTCGACTCCAATGCTCTCGGGACCGGCGGCGGCGGGTGCCGTGGCATCCGACATTACCAACCGATCGTTCAGTTAGTATAAGCTCGTGTCCAGCGCCTCGGCAACATGACCGACGGCGATCCCCACGCACTCGACGAGGAGCAGCGCATGACGGATGTCGCGACCGAACGCCACGACGCCGGCCGGCCGGCGGGCGAGCAGGCGGATGCCGCGGCATCCGCTCGCCCGAACCGCGCCATGATGCAGCGCGACCTCGCCTCGGCGTCGCTCGGCATGGTCGTCGAGCGCGACGACCCCGGCCATGCCGTGGTGTCCATGCGCGTGCGGGAGGACATGACGAACGGCTTCGCCATCACCCACGGCGGGCTCGTCTTCACGCTGGCCGACACGGCCTTCGCGATCGCCTGCAACGAGGACCACCAGGTCACCGTGGCCGCGGGCGCCGACATCACCTTCCTGAAGTCCACGGTCGCCGGGCAGACGCTCACCGCGACCGCCGTGCGCCGCGCACGCAGCGGGCGCACGGGCCTCTACGACGTGACGGTCGTCGACGAGCAGGGCGACGCCGTCGCCGAGTTCCGCGGCCGCTCCATCACCACCAACCGCACCCTCTGACCCACCCGGGAGCCACCGTGTCGACGACGACCCTTCCGCAGACCCCCGCCGAGTCCCGCCCGACCGTGTCGGGCCTCGTGCCCGCGTCGCCCGACGAGCTCGACCCCGAGGAGCGCATGTCGCGCGCCGAGATCGAGGCGCTCCAGCTCGAGCGGCTGCAATGGACCGTGCGCCACGCGTACGAGAACGTGCCGCTGTACCGCCGCAAGTTCGACGAGCACGGCGTGCACCCCGACGACATCCGAACGCTGGCGGATGTCGCGAAGCTGCCGTTCACGACCAAGGCCGACCTGCGCGAGACCTACCCGTTCGGCATGTTCGCCGTGCCGATGGACCGCGTGGCGCGCATCCACGCGTCCTCCGGCACGACCGGCCGGCCCACGGTCGTCGGCTACACGCACGCCGACCTCGACCGCTGGGCGACGCTCGTCGCCCGCTGCCTCCGCGCGAGCGGCGTGCGGCCCGGCATGAAGGTCCACAACGCCTACGGCTACGGCCTGTTCACGGGCGGCCTCGGCGCGCACGCCGGCATCGAGAAGCTCGGCGCGACCGTGATCCCGATGTCGGGCGGCCAGACGGCGCGGCAGGTGCAGCTCATCCGCGACTTCGAGCCCGACGCCATCATGTGCACGCCGAGCTACCTGCTCACCATCGCCGACGCGATGGAGGAGGCGGGCATCGACCCGCGCTCGACGACCCTGAAGACCGCGATCCTCGGAGCCGAGCCGTGGACCAACGAGATGCGCCGCCGGATCGAGGAGCGTCTCGGCATCGACGCCGTCGACATCTACGGGCTCAGCGAGGTCATGGGCCCCGGCGTCGGCAACGAGTGCGTCGAGGCGAAGGACGGCCCCCACCTCTGGGAGGACCACTTCCTCCCCGAGATCATCGACGGCGACACGGGCGAACCGCTGCCCGACGGCGAGCGCGGCGAGCTCGTGTTCACGTCGCTGACCAAGGAGGCCTTCCCGGTCATCCGCTACCGCACGCGCGACCTCACCCGGCTGCTCCCCGGCACCGCCCGCCCGGGCATGCGCCGCATGGAGAAGATCACGGGCCGCAACGACGACATGATCATCCTGCGCGGCGTGAACCTCTTCCCGACGCAGATCGAGGAGCTCGTGCTCGGCATCGAGCACCTCACGCCGCACTTCATCCTCGAGCTCACCCGCACCGGCCACATGGACGACATGACGGTGCGGATCGAGCGCCACCCCGACCTGCCCGTCGAGGCCTGCCAGGCCGCGACGGTCGTGCTCGCGGGCCGCATCAAGGAGTTCGTCGGTTCGTCGGTGCGCGTCCAGCTCGAGGAGCCGGGTGCGCTCCCCCGCAGCGAGGGCAAGTACAAGCGCGTGTACGACCTGCGCGAGCCCCGGTGATGCGAGACTGAAGCGGATGACGGAGAACGGGGCGCGGCGCGGACGGCCGGGGTACGACCAGCAGGGCATCCTCGAGGTCGCGGTGGCCGCGTTCAACGAGTACGGCTACGACGCCACGTCGATGGGCGTGCTCGCCGACCGTCTCGGCCTGTCGAAGTCGGCGATCTACCACCACTTCGCCTCGAAGGACGAGATCCTCGAGCGCGCGCTCGACCAGGCCCTCGGGGCGCTCGAGGGCGTCCTCGACGAGTCCGGCGCGTCCGAGGGCAGCGCGGCCGACCGGCTCGACCACGTGCTGCGCGGCGCCGTGCACGTCCTCGTCGACCAGCTGCCGTACGTGACGCTGCTGCTGCGCGTGCGCGGCAACACCGAGATCGAGCGGACCGCCCTCGCCCGCCGGCGCGCGTTCGACCGCCGCGTGATGGCGCTCGTCGAGACGGCGCAGGCCGAGGGCACGCTCCGCACCGACATCGACGGCCGCATCGTCGAGCGCCTGCTGTTCGGCATGATCAACTCGATCGTCGAGTGGTACCGGCCCGGCGGCCGCGAGGACGCGGCCCGGCTCGCCGACGACGTGATCGCGGTCGCGCTCGACGGGCTCCGCGTCCCCGCCGCCGAGCGGGAGGCCGTGCTGGGCGGCTGACGCCCAACCGAGTGCTCTACCATCGATCCGTGCCCGACCAGCCTCGCCCCGTACGATCGCGCGCGCTCGCGATCACCCGGGTCGCGGCGACCCTGGTGATCGGGACCATGCTCGGCGCCGGCGTGGGCGTGGCCGTGGTGGCCGACCCGCTCGCCTCGTCGGAGCTCCCGCCCGAGGAGCGGGCGCCCGTCGATCCGCTTTCGACGCTGCCCGACGAGCCCACCGCGCTGATCATCGGCGACTCGTTCTCGGAGGGCGTCGGCGCCTCCAAGCCCGACGCCGGCTGGGCGCGCACGGCCTCCGACGCGCTGTCGTGGCGCGCCACGATCGACGCGGTCGGCGGCACCGGCTTCACGAAGGGCGTCGCCTCCGACGGTCGCACCGGCCTGGCGTTCGGCGACCGCATCGAGGCGCACGCGGCGACCGGCGCGGAGTACGACGTCATCGTGCTCCAGGGCGGGCTCAACGACTTCCTCGCCCCGCACCGCGAGGAGGTCGTCGCGACGAAGCAGGCCGTCGAGGCCGCCCGCGAGCGCTGGCCGGATGCCGCGATCGTGGTGTTCGGACCGCTCGAGCCGCTCGCGCTCGGCGTGCAGCGCAGCGCGCGCCTCGCCGCGATCCGCGAGGGCGCCGACGAGGCGGGCGCGACCTTCGTCGACCCGAAGCTGCCGGACGCGTGGATCAACGAGCGCAACTCGGTCCGGTTCGACGCGGGCGACGGCCTGCACCTGAACGACGCCGGGTACGCGTTCATCGCCGCGCGGTTCGCCGCGGTCATCGAGTCGTACGCCGGCTGAGCTCCGTCAGCGATCGAGCTGCAGCCGCGACCACGCCCGCGCGCACAGCCCGGCGAAGGCGAGGGCGGTGACGGGCACGAGCGCGAGGCCCCAGCCGGTCGCGGCATCCGGCTCGATGGCCCAGAGTGCGGGAGCGACGAACGGGATGGCCCCGCCGACCCCCACGACCGCGAGCACCTGGGCCACGGCGATCAGCGCGACCGTCGCGGCGATGCCGGGGAGCAGGCCCCGGCCCGCCGTCGCCGCCCACGCGGCGGGGGTCGCGATGAGCGCGGTGAGGACGGCGAGGGCCGGGATGCGCAGCAGCGACGCCGCGGCATCCGTCACGCCGTGCCCGAGCGCGAGCCCCGCGACCGCGACCGCGCCCGTCAGGAGGACCGCCACGGTCGCCGCCCACGCGAAGTAGACCACGAGCTTGGCGACGGCGATCGTCGACCGCCGGATCGGCAGGGCGAAGAGCCCGGCGACCGTGCCGTCGGCGAACTCGCGGCCGACGAGCCAGCTCAGGGCGACGCCGAAGCCGAGCAGCGCGGCCGCCGACTCGACCTGCGCGACG
This sequence comes from Agromyces sp. C10, assembly GCF_023217995.1. Lineage (NCBI taxonomy): Bacteria > Bacillati > Actinomycetota > Actinomycetes > Micrococcales > Microbacteriaceae > Agromyces > Agromyces sp. C10. The sequence goes on from NZ_JALPSX010000013.1 coordinate 62,697, forward strand.
ACCCCGACCAGACCGTTCCAGCCGCCCGCGCCCGCGAGCGGTCCGAGTTTCGCGGCGAGCCGTTCGTCACCGGAGGCGGCGCCCGCCGCGGCTCCGACCGCGAGCACGACGATGCCGACGACGAGGAACGCCGTGATGCCCTGCAGCGCCCGCGACGCCACGGCCTTCCGTGCCTCGACGGCGATCGCGGTGCCGATCCCGTGCAGGGGTCGCGAGCCGGTCATGTCCCGCTCCGTTCGAGGTCGTCGGCGTGCACCCGCGCGAAGAACGCCCGTTCGAGGTCGGCTCCGGCGGGGTCGAGGGCGCCCACCACCCGGCCGGCGTTGACGACGGTGATGCGGTCGGCCACGCGCGCGACCTCGTCGAGGTGATGGCTCGAGACGAGCACGCCCGCGCCGTCGGCGGCCAGCGCGAGCAGTTCGGCGCGCAGCAGCAGGACGCCGGCCGGGTCGAGCGCGTTGGACGGCTCGTCGAGCACGACGAGCCGCGGCCGGTGCTGCAGCGCCGCGGCGAGACCCAGGCGCTGGCGGTTGCCGAGCGAGAGCTCGCCGACGCGTCGACGCTCGAGGCCCTGCAGGCCGAGGGCCGCGATGCCGCGCTCGACGACCTCGCGCACGTCGCCGCGGGGCACGCCCCGCAATCGGGCGACCGCAGCGAGGCTCGTCGCCACGTCGAGCTCGCGATAGGCGAACGGCTGCTCGACGAGGTGACCGACCGCCGACCACGCCTCGGGCGGCGCGAGCTCCATGTCGTGGCCGAGCAGGCGCACGCGGCCCGCGTCGAGCCGGAGCATGCCGAGGACGGACCGCAGCAGGGTCGTCTTGCCGGCGCCGTTGAGCCCGGCGAGCGCGTGGATCTCGCCGGCCGCCACGTCGAGGTCGATCCCGCGGATGCCGGCATCGCCGCGGAACCGGCGGACGAGTCCCCTCGCCTCGAGTCGCGCCGCGGTCGTCGCCTCAGTCACGGTCGGCTCCCACCACGGCGAGCGCGCGCTCGATCGCCGCGCCGAGGGTCTCGACCTCGCCGTCGGCCCACGCATACAGTCCCGTCACGAGGGCGGCGAGCACCGCGGATGCCGCGACCCGGGCATCGAGCGGGTCGGTGCCGTCGTCGACGAGCTGCGCGACGATCGCCGCCTCGGTGCTGCCGGTGCTGCGCCACATCGCCCCGCGCAGCGCCGGCGTGCGCGCTGCGATGCGCACCCGCCGCCGGATCTCGGGCTGCTCGGGCTCGGGCAGCGAGCGCCAGACGGCGAGGATGCCCGCCGCGGCGCGCCGGAGCGGGGGCAGCTCGCGCGGCTGCTCGCCGATGCCGGAGGCGAGGAAGGGGTCGTACGGGTCCTCGAGGACGAGCTGCTCCTTGGTGGCGAAGTGCCGGAAGAAGGTCATCTCGGTCACGCCCGCGGCCGCGGCGATCTGCGCGGCGGTGGTCTGCTCATACCCCTGCCGCTCGATCAGCTCGAGCCCGTGATCGATGAGGCGCTGTCGCGTGCGCGCCCGGCGGTCAGTAGGGGAGGTCGAGGACGTGGTCACGGCGGAATGTTAGTCACTAACATCAGTGCCGGCAAGAGGCGCATGCGCTGCGACGTCCGGTCCCCCTGACGCGGCCCCCTCGGCGGAGTACCGTGGGACGGAGGCGCACCTTGCGTCCGAAGGGGTGATCGGGTGGACGACGCGTTCGACTCGGCCATGGACGGGCTCGCGGACCGCCGCGCCGCCGAGGCGGACCTGGCCTCGACGGTGCTCCGCGCCGTCCCGGTCACGGGCGCTTCGGTCTCGACGCTCGGGGGCATCCTCGAGAAGGAGACGATCTCGTCGACCGACCCGATCGCCGCGCGCGTCGACGAACTGCAGTTCGACCTCGGCGAAGGGCCGTGCTGGGATGTCGTGACGGCGGGCCGCCCGATCTTCGAGCCCGAGATCCAGACCCGACCCCGTCACCGGTGGCCCGCGTTCATCGAGGCGATCCAGCGCGAGCCCGTGGGGGCGATCTTCGCCTTCCCGCTGTCGATCGGCACGCTGCGGATCGGCGCGCTCGACCTCTACCACGAGGGGCCGGCCGAGCTGAGCGACGAGGACGCGCGTCGCGCCGCAGCCATGGCCACGCTGATCAGCCGGTACGTGATGCGTCGGGCGCTGCGGCTGGCCGGCGAGCCGGACCCCTCCGATCACCGCCACGCACGCCGAGTGGTCCACCAGGCGACCGGGTTCGTGATCGCCCAGCTCGGGCTCTCGCCGGAGGACGCGTACCTGCTCATCCAGGGCCAGGCGCTCGCCCAGGGCCGCACGATGAACGAGATCGCCCACGACATCATCGATCGCCGCCTGTCGTTCACGACGGATGACGGCCGGATCGAGGAGGAATCATGACGAAGACCTCGCGCCAGGAACGACTTCTCGAGGTCTTCGCGACCCTCGCGGACACCCTCGTCGACGACTACGACACCGTCGAGCTCCTGCAGATGCTCGTCGAGAGCTGCCAGGAGCTGCTCGACGTCTCGGCCGTCGGCCTGCTGCTCGCCGACGCCGACGGCAACCTCGAGGTGATGGCCTCGACCGGCGAGGACAGCGAGCTCGTCGAGACCATCCAGCTCGCCGCCGAGGACGGCCCCTGCATCGAGGCGTTCCGGACCACGTCGGTGGTGCACGTGCCCGACATCGCCTCGGCGCCGGAACGCTGGCGCGGGTTCAAGGTGGCGGCGCTGCACAGCGGGTTCGCGTCGGCCTACGGCATTCCGATGCGGCTGCGCGAGGAGACGATCGGCTCGCTCAACCTGCTCCGCACCGAGCCGGGCGAGCTCAACCGCCTCGACCTCCGCACGGCGCAGGCGCTCGCCGACGTCGCGACCATCGGCATCCTGCACGAACGCGCCCTGCGCGCGAGCGACCTGACGCGTCGGCAGCTGCAGCTCGCCCTGAACTCGCGCGTGACCATCGAGCAGGCGAAGGGCGTGCTCGCGCACACCCACGACATCTCCCCCGAGGAGGCGTTCGGGCTCCTGCGCACCCACGCCCGGAGCCACAGCCTGCCGCTCGGCGTCGTCGCCGAGCGGGTCGTGCACCGGGAACTCATCTTCTGAGCCGCGCGCCGGCTGCGGTCAGAACTCGTCGTAGGCGCTCAGCAGGTCGGAGTGCCCGTTCCCCTCGCCGTCCAACCGGATCGTCGGGCTCCGTCCGAACGCCGCCGCCCGGTGCCGGATGAGCGCGGCGGCCGCCTCGTCGTCGGGGTGGGAGTCGATGGCCGTCGACTCCTCCCACTTCGCCTCGCTGGCGAGCGGCATCCCGTCGCCGATGAGGAGCCGCATGCGGCCGACCGAGCCGTCGATGCGGCGGGTCCGCACGTGCACGACATCGACCCGCGCGCGGCGTGCGAGCGTGAGGGCGTAGTCGAGGAGCGCGTCGGCGACGATGTCGGCGACGATGAACTCGCCGCCGGCGTAGGTGATCCGCTGCGCCATGTCGCGCCTCCTCGAACGTATCGTCCGTGTGCCCCAGGGTCCGGGGGGCGCATGCGCATGCATTCTACTCGCGGCTTCCGGACGCGCTCAGGGGGGTTGCGCATCGCGAAACCGGGCCGGGCTGATCCGGTCGGACCGCCCGAGCGGCTGTCGGCGGCATCCGCCAGAGTGGAGCCATGACCTCCGTCGACGCGCCCTCCGCCACTCGCGCCGAGGCGCTCGCCGCGCTTCGCGACCTCGTCGGTCGCCCCGATGCCGACTTCCACGAGGGCCAGTACGAGGCCATCGAGGCGCTCGTCGACGGGCGGCGCCGTGCGCTGGTGGTGCAGCGCACGGGCTGGGGCAAGTCGGCGGTGTACTTCGTCGCGACGCTGCTGCTGCGCCGTCGCGGCGGCGGGCCGACCGTGCTCGTCTCCCCGCTGCTCGCGCTGATGCGCGACCAGATCGCCGCGGCGGAACGCGCCGGCGTCCGCGCCGTCGCCATCAACTCGACCAACCCGCACGAGTGGGCCGACGTGCAGCAGCGGCTCGCCGATGACGCCGTCGACGTGCTCCTCGTCTCGCCCGAGCGGCTGAACAACCCGGCGTTCCGCGAGCAGCAGCTGCCGTCGCTCGTGCGGCGCATCGGCATGCTCGTGGTCGACGAGGCGCACTGCATCAGCGACTGGGGGCACGACTTCCGCCCCGACTACCGGCGGCTGCGCGACCTGATCGCCGAGATCCCGGCTGGGGTTCCGGTACTCGCGACCACCGCCACGGCGAACAGCCGGGTGGTGGCGGATGTCGCGGAGCAGCTCGGATCGGGCGCCGACGTCCTGACCATCCGCGGCCCGCTCGCCCGCACCTCGCTCCGGCTCGGCGTGCTGCGCCTGCCCGACGCGCCGACGCGGCTCGCCTGGCTGCTCAGCCATCTCGATGACCTTCCGGGCTCGGGCATCATCTACGCGCTCACGGTCTCGGCGGCGAACGACACCGCCCGGCTCCTGCGCGAGCGCGGCCACGACGTGCGCGCCTACACCGGCCAGACCGACCCGGAGGAACGCGAGGAGTCCGAGGCGATGCTGAAGCGCAACGAGGTGAAGGCGCTCGTCGCGACGAGCGCGCTCGGCATGGGCTTCGACAAGCCCGACCTCGGGTTCGTCGTGCACCTCGGGGCGCCGTCGTCCCCCGTCGCCTACTACCAGCAGGTCGGCCGCGCCGGCCGCGCGAGCGAGAACGCCGATGTGCTGCTGCTCCCCGGCCCCGAGGACCGCGCCATCTGGCACTACTTCGCGACCGCGTCGATGCCCGATGAAGACCGCGCGCGGCGCGTCATCGACGAGCTCTCCGACGTGCCGCTTTCCACGCCGGCGCTCGAGGCGCGGGTCGACATCCGGCGCACCCCGCTCGAGCTGCTCCTCAAGGTGCTCGACGTCGACGGCGCCGTCAGGCGCGTGCAGGGCGGCTGGGTCGCCACGGGCGAGCCGTGGTCGTACGACGCCGACCGCTACGCGCGCATCGCCGCCGAGCGCGAGGCCGAGCAGCAGCACATGATCGAGTACGAGACGACCGACGGATGCCGCATGGAGTTCCTGCAGCGCTCCCTCGACGACGACACCGCGAAGCCGTGCGGCCGCTGCGACAACTGCGCCGGCGCATGGTACCCGGGCGGCCTCGACTCGGGAGCCGCCGAGGCGGCGGCCGCCGCGCTCGACCGCGTCGGCGTGCCGATCGAGCCGCGCCGGGCGTGGCCGACCGGTGCCGATCGCCTCGGCGTCCCCGTGAAGGGGCGCATCGCGCCGGGCGAGCAGGCCGCCGAGGGGCGCGCGCTCGCGCGGCTCACCGACCTCGGCTGGGGCGGCACGCTCCGCGAGCTGTTCGCGGCGGGAGCGGGCGACCGACCGGTCCCGCCGCAGGTCATGGCTGCGTGCGTGCGCGTGCTCGCCGACTGGGGCTGGGCCGAGCGGCCCGTCGCCGTGGCATCCGTGCCGTCACGCTCGCGGCCGCAGCTCGTCGACTCGCTCGCCCGCGGGCTCGCCGAGGTCGGGCGCCTGCCGTACCTCGGCGCGCTCGCCCCCGCGGACGGCGGGCCCTCCGGCGCGCCCGGCGGCAACAGCGCCTTCCGCCTCGCGGGCGTCTGGAACCGCTTCTCCGCCGACGGACTCGAGGTGCCCGCGGGTCCGGTGCTGCTCGTCGACGACCTCGCCGACAGCCGCTGGACCCTCACCGTCGCCGCCCGGGCGCTCCGGCAGGCGGGCGCGACCGGCGTCCTGCCGTTCGCGCTCGCCCTCCGCGGCTGACCGCGCTCGGCTACGCCGGCTGCGGCACCGGCGTCGGCTCCTTGGCGACCAGCGTGAGCACGTCGTAGGTCGCGACGATCTCGTCGTCCTGGTTCTTCAGCACCGCATCCCAGCGCACCTCGCCGTACTCGTCGGTCTCGCGCGGCGAGATCTCCTTGGCGGTGAGTTCCACGCGGATCGAGTCGCCGGGCGAGACGGGCGTGATGAACCGCAGGTTCTCGAGACCGTAGTTGGCGAGCACCGGGCCGGGCGCGGCATCCACGAACAGGCCCGCGGCCCACGACACGAGCAGGTACCCGTGCGCGACCCGGCCGGGGAAGAACGGGTTCGCGGCCGCGGCCTCCTCGTCCATGTGCGCGTAGAACGTGTCGCCCGTGAAGTGCGCGAAGGTCTCGATGTCCTCGAGCGTCACCGTGCGCGGCTCCGAGGCGACCTGGTCGCCGATGCGCAGGTCGGCGAGCGACTTGCGGAACGGGTGCGGCTCCCCCGCGGCGAGGTACGGGCGGGCCTCGGCGCCCGAGTGCCAGACGCCCGTGAGCGCGGTGAGCATGGCGGGCGAACCCTGCACCGCGGTGCGCTGCATGTAGTGCTTGACCGCGCGGATGCCGCCGAGCTCCTCGCTGCCGCCCGCTCGGCCCGGTCCGCCGTGCACGAGGTGCGGCACGGGCGACCCGTGGCCGGTGGATGAGCGCGCGTCGTCGCGGTCGAGGAACAGCAGGCGGCCGTTCATGGGCGCGATGCCCGTCGCGAGGGCGACTGCGACCTCCGGGTCGTGGGTGGCCACGCTGGTCACGAGCGAGCCGCCGCCGCGCGCGACGAGATCGACGGCCTGGTCGATCGAGTCGTAGGCGATGACGGATGCCACGGGGCCGAACGCCTCGACCTCGTGCACCGCCGGCGCCGTGGCATCCGCGAACTTCAGCAGCATCGGCTCGACGAACGCCCCCTCGGCCGCGACGCCCGCCGGTGCCTCGGTGGTGCCGATGACGAGCTCGCCGCCGGCGTCCTGCAGCTTGCGCACCTGGCGCAGCACCTCGTCGCGCTGGCCGGTCGAGGCGAGCGGACCCATCGTCGTGCCCTCCTGGCGCGGGTCGCCCACGACCACGCGCTCGGCGAGCCGCTCGCGCACCGCGTCGACGAGCGCGTCGACGGATGCCGCGGGCACGATCGCCCGGCGGATGGCGGTGCACTTCTGCCCGGCCTTCGACGTCATCTCGGTGACGAGCTGCTTGACGTAGGCGTCGAACTCGGGCGTCTCGGGCGTGGCATCCGTGCCCAGCACCGACGCGTTGATCGAGTCGGTCTCGCTCGAGAACCGCACCCCGCCGGTCTGCACCGAGTCGTGCGCGCGGAGCCGCTCGGCGGTGGACGCGGAGCCGGTGAACGCGACGTGGTCGCCGAGGCGCAGGTGCTCGAACAGGTCGGGCACGCTGCCCGACACGAGCTGCAGCGAGCCGGCGGGCAGCAGCCCGGACTCGACGAGGATGCGGACGTACGCCTCGGTCAGGTAGCCGGTGGGCGTCGCGGGCTTCACGACGGTCGGGACGCCCGCGAGGAACGCCGGGGCGAACTTCTCGAGCGAACCCCAGACGGGGAAGTTGAAGGCGTTGATCTGCACGGCGACGCCGGGAAGCCGGGTGTAGACGTGGCGGCCGATGAACGAGCCGTCCTTCGAGAGCGGCTCGACCGGGCCGTCGACGAGCACCTTGCCGTTCGGCATCTCGCGGCGACCCTTCGACGAGTAGGTGAAGAGCACGCCGATGCCGCCGTCGATGTCCACCCACGAGTCCCGCTGGGTCGCGCCCGTGCGGGCCGAGAGCTCGTAGAGCTCGGCCTTGCGCTCGGTGAGCACGAGCGCCATCTGCTTGAGCAGCACCGCGCGCTGGTGGAAGGTCAGCTCGCCGAGGCGCTTCTGGCCGACCGTGCGGGCGTGCTCGAGCACCGCGGCCAGGTCGAGGCCCTCGGTCGAGACCCGGGCGACGACCTCGCCGGTCGACGCGTCGCGCACCTCGGCAGCGGATGCCGCGGCGTCGTCGCCGGGCGTCCACCATGCGTCGCGGACGTAGCTGGGCAGGATCTCGGTCATCTGGTTTCACTCCTCGGTGGTCGAGCAGCACCGCCGGAGGCGGCGCGTATCGAGACCCGCACTACTGCGCGTCCCACAGGTAGAAGCCCTCGCCGGTCTTGCGACCGAGCTTGCCCTCGGCGACCATGCGGCGCAGCAGGGCGGGCGGTTCGAATCGCTCGCCGAGCTCGCCCGCGAGGTACTCGGCGATGCCGAGCCGCACGTCGAGGCCGACGAGGTCGGTCAGCTTCAGGGGGCCGACCGGGTGCTTGTAGCCGAGCGCCATGGCGGCGTCGATGTCCTCGGCGGAGGCGACGCCCTCCTCGAGCATGCGGATCGCCTCGATTCCCAGCGCGACGCCGAGCCGGCTGGAGGCGAAGCCGGGGGCGTCGTGCACGATGATCGGGGTCTTGCCGATCGCCTGCACCCAGCCGCGGGCCTCCTCGACGAGCGCGCCGTCGGTGCCGGTGCCGCGCACCACCTCGACGAGCGTCGACGCGGGCACGGGGTTGAAGAAGTGCATGCCGAGGAACCGCGCGGGCCGGTCGAGGCGCCCCGCGAGCTCGTCGATCGAGATGGACGACGTGTTGCTCGCGAGCGCGGCATCCGCTGCCAGCACGCCCTCGGCGCGGGTGAGCGCGTCGACCTTGAGGTCGAGGTCCTCGGGGACGGCCTCGACGACGAGCCCGGCATCGGCGAACCCGTCGACCTCGGTCGCCACGGCGAGGCGCCCGCCGAGCGCCTCGGCGGTCTCGTCGGTGGTGCCGCGGGCGACGGATGCCGCGACCGAGTCGAGCACGCGCCCGCGCGCCCCCTCGGCCGCCGCGTCGTCGCGCTCGACGACGGTCACGTGGGAGCCGGCGAGCAGGAACGCGTGCGCGATGCCCGCGCCCATGCGGCCGCCGCCGAGCACGCCGACGCGTTCGGGTGCACTGGATCCGCTCATCTCTTCCGCCTCTCCAGGAACTCGGTCATGCGGCGGTGCTTCTCCGGGCTCTCGAAGAGCTCGGCCTGCACCTCGAGGTCGACGCGCGGGTGGTCCGCGCGCGGTGCGCGCAGGACGCGCTTGGTCGCGATGGTCGCAGCGCGGTCGTTCTTCGCGATGCGGTCGGCGAGCGCGTGCGCCTCGGTGAGCAGGTCGCCGGTCGGGTGCACCCCGGTCACGAGTCCGATCGAGAGCGCCTCGGCGGCGTCGACGATGCGGCCCGTGAGGAGCAGCTCGGCCGCGCGGGCCTCGCCGACGATCTCCTTCAGGCGCCAGGTCGCCCCGGCCGCGGGGATGATGCCGAGTCCCGTCTCGGGGTTGCCGAAGCGCGCGTCCGGTGTCGAGATGCGGATGTCGGCGGCGTACGCGAGCTCGGCGCCGCCACCGAGCGCCCAGCCGTCGACCGCCGCGATGACGGGCATCGGCAGCTCGTTGATGCGCACGAAGGCGTTCGCGTTGATGCCCGCGAGCGCGTCGGCGGCGCGTCGCTCGCGCAGCTGCGCGATGTCGGCGCCCGACGCGAAGACGCCGTCCGCACCGGTGAGGATGAGGATGCGCGGGTCGGCCTCGAGCTCCGCGCAGAGCGCGTGCAGGGCGTCGATCGTGGCCTGGTCGATCGCGTTGCGCTTGTCGGGACGGCTCAGCGTCGCCACGACGCGGTCGTCGCGACGCTCGACGAGGAGCGGCTCCGGCGTCTCGGGTCCCACCGCGACATCCGACGTGTTCATCGCACGCCCTCGACGATGAGCGCCGAACCCTGCCCGACGCCGACGCACATCGTGGCGAGCCCGTAGCGGGAGCCCTCGCGCTCCATGCGCCCGAGCAGCGTCACGACGAGCCGGGCACCGGACGAGCCCAGCGGGTGGCCCAGCGCGATCGCGCCGCCGTCGGCGTTGACGATCTCGGGGTCGAGCCCGAGCCGGCGCATGCTCGCGAGCGACTGCGTCGCGAAGGCCTCGTTGAGTTCGATCGAGCCGAGGTCGCCGACGCTCATGCCCGCGCGAGCCAGTGCCTTCTCGGTGGCCGGCACCGGTCCGAGGCCCATGATCTCGGGCGCGAGGCCCGCGGAGGCGCCCACGACCACGCGGGCGCGCGGCTCGAGCCCGTACTTCTCGACGGCGGCCTCGCTCGCGACGACGATCGCGGACGCGCCGTCGTTGAGCGAACTCGAGTTGCCCGCGGTGACGACCGAGCCGCCCCGCACGACCGGCCGCAGCCCGGCGAGCGCCTCGAGCGACGTGTCGCGGCGCGGGCCCTCGTCGACGAGCACCTCGCCGTGCCCGGTCGGCACGCCCACGATCTCGGCCTCGAAGCGGCCCGCGTCGATCGCGGCCGCCGCGCGCTGCTGGCTGCGGAGCGCGAACGCGTCGGCGTCCTCGCGCGTGATGCCGTCGACGCGGGCGACCTCCTCGGCCGTCTCGGGCATCGAGTAGGTGGCCTTGTCGCGCGCGAGCAGGGTCGGATTCGGGAAGCGCCACCCGATCGACGTGTCGTACGCGTCGCCGGGCTTCGCCCACGGCTTGGCGGGCTTGGCCTGCACCCAGGGCGCGCGGGTCATCGACTCGACGCCGCCGGCGACGATGAGGTCGGCGTCGCCCGCGCGGATCGCCTGCGCCGCCATCGTGATCGCCGACATGCCCGACGCGCAGAGGCGGTTGACGGTGATGCCCGGCACCGAGTCGGGCAGGCCCGCGAGCAGCACCGACATGCGGGCGACGTTGCGGTTGTCCTCGCCGGCCTGGTTCGCGGCGCCGAGGATGATCTCGTCGATCGCGCCCGCCTCGATGGCGGCCTGCTCGAGCCCGGCGCGCCGCACCGCCTCGCCCACGACGAGGCTCGCGAGGTCGTCGGGTCGCACGCTCGCGAGCGCGCCCCCGTAGCGACCCACCGGGGTCCGCACTCCGCCGACGAGGTACGCGTCCGCCATGCCCACTCCTGACCACGTTGTCGGGGATGTCCGTCGCCGGCGCAGGGCGAGCGCGGCATCCGCTCTCGGCTGCGCTTTCACAACCGACCGTTCAGTCAGTAAGTATGCCGAACGGATGCCGCATCCGCCAGTCGGGCGCCGCCGACCCCCTCCCCCGACCCGGCATTCCCGTTCTCAGGAGCCTCCGGTCGGTGCACCGCGTTTCTCAGGACGACACGCGGGGGTTCGCACGGTGGTGCGGCGCGCCGTCCTGAGAAACGAACGGGTCAGAGGGCGCTGAGCACCTCGTCGCCGAGGCGCACGTCCTCGAAGTCGACCTCGATCTCGGCGCGGCCGAGCAGGTCGGCCAGGCGGCGCTGGCGGTTGCGCGGCACCAGGGTCACGACGCGACCCTCGCGACCGGCGCGGCCGGTACGGCCCGAGCGGTGCAGGTACGTCTTGTACTCGTCGGGCGCGTCGGCCTGGATGACGAGGTCGATGTCGTCGACGTGGATGCCGCGGGCGGCGACATCCGTCGCGACGAGCACGTCGACCCGACCGCTCGTGAGCTGCTGCAGGTTGCGCGTACGGCGCGACTGGTTCAGGTCGCCGTGCAGCGCCACCGCCAGGATGCCGGCGTCGGCGAGGTGGTCCGTGAGGTCCTCCGCGAACGCACGCGTCCGCGAGAAGACCAGGGTCTTGCCCTCGCGGTCGGCGAGCTGGGCGACGATGTCGCGCTTGTCGCGGTTGTCGATCACGAACACGCGGTGCTCGATCGTGCCCGAGGCCTGGTCCTCACCGGCGACCTCGTGCACGGCCGGGTCGACGAGGAACTCGTCGACGAGCGTGGCCACGCCCGAGTCGAGCGTCGCCGAGAACAGCAGCTTCTGGCCGTCCGGCGCGGTGCGGCGGAGGATCCGCTGCACCGGCTCGAGGAAGCCGAGGTCGCACATGTGGTCCGCCTCGTCGAGGATCGTGATCGCCACCTCGCTGAGGTCGAGGCGGCCCTGCTCGATGAGGTCCTCGACACGACCGGGGGTGCCGATGACGATGTCGACGCCGCGCTGGAGCGCGCCGACCTGGCGACCCTGGGGCACGCCGCCGTAGATCTGCGTCGTGAACAGGCCGACGCTCTGCGCGATGGGCTGCACGGTGCGGTCGATCTGCAGGGCGAGCTCGCGCGTCGGCGCCAGGATGAGCGCACGGGGCTTGCGACCGAACTGGCGCTTGCCGCCGGCGCGGCCGCCGTTCTCGGCCCAGAGCGTCATGAGGCGCTCCACGGTCGGCGCACCGAACGCGATGGTCTTGCCCGACCCGGTGCGGCCGCGGCCGAGCACGTCGCGACCCTCGAGCACGACCGGGATGGTCGCAGCCTGGATCGGGAACGGCGTCTCGGCGCCGAGCTCCTTCAGGGTGCGGACGATGTTGCCGCCGAGGCCGAGGTCGGCGAAGCCGATGCCGTCGACCTGCTCGGCCTGGATGGCTTCGGCCTCGAGGCGCTCGAGCACGACGTCGTCGGCCGGAGCGAAGCGCTCGGCGCGCTCGGGCGCCGGGTAGAACGAGGAGGGCCGGCGCTCGGAGTCGCGGAAGCCGGGACGGTCGAACTCGCGGGCGCGACGGGGGGCGCGGTCGAACTCGCGGTCGCGACGGGGGGCGCGGTCGTCGCGGTCTCGATACGCGCCGCTCCGCGGTGCTACTCGACCACCGGCGGTGCGGTCGTCGCGGTCGAACCGGCGGGGGGCGCGGTCGTCGCGGTCTCGATACGCGCCGCTCCGCGGAGCTACTCGACCACCGGCGGCGCGGTCGTCGCGGTCTCGATACGCGCCGCTCCGCGGAGCTACTCGACCACCGGCGGAGCGGTCGTCGCGGTCTCGATACGCGCCGCTCCGCGGTGCTACTCGACCACCGGCGGAGCGGTCGTCCCGGTCGAACCGGCGCGGCGCGCGGTCGTCGCGGTCCCGCGACGGGCCGCTGCGCGGGGCGCCTCGACCGGCGATGGGACGGTCGTCACGACGACGCTCGTCGCGACCGGGCCGCTCGGCGCGGTGCGGCGTGCGGCCGGACTCGACGCGCTCCTCGCGGCTCCAGCGCGCCTTGCGCGGCGCCTCGGCCTCCTCGGGACGGTAGCCGCGGTGGCTCGGGCTGCGCGAGCCGGGCTTGCGCTGGGCCGAGCCGCCCGAGCGGCCGCCCTTCGCGTACGAGGGGTCGAAGTTGCGGGCGGGGCGTCCGCCGGCGGGCTTCTTGTTCTTGGGCATGGCTGCTTCCTGGGTTGTACTCGTGTACATGGCAGCCGGCCGCGCTGGCGCGACCTGACTGAGAACCCGGGCAGTCGTCGACCGGGGCCGTTCACATACATGTGACTATCCGCCGCGGAGTGCAGCGGAACCGGCCCTCAGGACTCACAAACCCATCCGCGCACGGCGCGGTGTCCAGAACCGACCTCCCAAGGGTACCGGAGGTGCTCCTGTGAATCCGCCCGGCAGCCCACGCGCGATGACGGAACGTAACGACCCGGTAACGCGGATCGCGTACGCTCTCGCCGTGACCACACCGCTGTCGATCTCCATCGAGTCGCCCCGCGAGCCGGGCATCGATCGCCTGCTCGCCGGCAGTACCGCCCACGCGCAGTCCCTGTACCCGCCGGAGTCGAACTTCCTCCTCGAGGTCGAGGAGCTCGAGGCACCGGGCACGACCGTGTACGTGGCGCGCGGCATCGACGGCGTGGCCCTCGGCATGGCCGCCCTGGTGGAGTCCGACGAACTCGGCCCGGCTCGCGGCGAGCTGAAGCGCATGTTCGTCCACGACGACGCGCGCGGCCTCGGGGTGGGCAGCGCGCTCATCGAGCGAATCGAGACGGATGCCGCGGGCCGGGGGATCCACGAGATCCTCCTCGAGACCGGCCCGCTGCACCACGCGGCGCTGGCGCTGTACGCGAAGCACGGCTACCGCCGGATCCCGCAGTTCGGGCAGTACGTCGGCGAGCGGTTCAGCGTCTGCATGTCGAAGTCGCTCGTCGGATTCGCGAGCGGGCCGCGCACGGGCGAGGTCCCGGTGGCGGTCGGCGAGTAGCCTTCTTCGCGTGCTCGCGTTGATCTCGGCCGTCGCCTTCGGCGTGACGCTCGGGGGTGCGATCGGCGCGATCGCGACGGGCGACCCGCGCTACATCATCGCGTGGAGCCTGGCCCTCCCGATCGCCATCGTCGCCGCCGTGTTCGCCTTCCTGCGCTCGGTGGGCGCCGTCGGGCGCGCCGCCGGCACCGGCGCTGCGCCGCCGACGGGCGAGCTGGCGCTGGCGCGCGTCGAGCGGATCGGCCGGACCGGCCTCACCGTGAGCGGGCAACCGCAGGTCGAGCTGCTCCTCACGGTGGCTCCGCGGTTCCGCGCCGCGTACACGACGACGCACCGACAGGTCGTCGACGTCGTGGCGATCCCTCGCGTGCAGCCGGGCGAGGTCGTGGTGGTGCGGCGTCCGGATGACGCGGCTCCCGAGGTCGTCCTCGAACTCGATCCTCCGGCGGACTGGGCGCGGCTGCGCGACGCCGAGCAGCTGCGGACGGGCGCCGAGCGCACGATTCCGCTCGCGGAGCAGGCGCCGAGGTGGGAGCCCGTGGAACCGTCGGCGGCGTCCGCGGGCCGCCGCGCGACCGCACCGCGGCGGACGGCGCGGCGCGTGCTCCTCGCGGGCACGGCCGTCGCGACGGCGGCCGTCGTGCTGATCCCGGCCTACGACGCCATCGGACGCACCGCGCGGGCGATCGCCTCGGGCGACCCGGCGTCGGCCGGGGTGGTCCTCGGCGACCGGCATCGCGAGATCGTCGACGCGCTCGTCGCGGAGACCGGCGGCACGCGGTTCGTGAGCATCGGGTTCTACGGCGAGTACGCGCTCGCCTCCGCGCCGAGCGAGCCCGGCGCGCTCACCATCGACTCCTACGAGTACCGCTACGACCGCACCTCGCACGGCGGACCCGATCCGATCCAGCCGGACGATCCCGAAGCCGCGCTGTTCGACGTCGGCGACGTCGACTGGGACCGCATCCCCGCGTTCATCGACGTCGCCGAGGAGCACTCGGGCATCGCCGAGCCGACGGGCGTGATCGTGACCGTGTCGCGGTCGCCGGTGGCGGATGCGACGGGCGCGCTGCCGCTCCGGATGCTCGTCATGCTCGGCTCCGCGTACGAGGACGCCGTGGTGCCGTTCGACGCGACGACGGGCGAGCTGCTCGGCTGACGAGCCCGAGTTCGATCCGGAGGGCGGCATCCGTTCGAACCTGAGGTAGCATCACCTCACCCCTGAACCCGGAGCCCCCGTGACCCCCACCCGAATCTCCGGCGGTCGCGGAGGCCGGCGCCGCCGGTCCGTCCGGGTCGCCCTCGCCGTCGCCGCGGCGCTCTCGATCGCGGCTGCCGTCTCGGCGTTCCACCAGCCGGTGCGCGAGCTCGACCCGACCGCCGAGCAGGCCTCGAGTGAGGTGGCAGGCGCCGAGATCATCGGCATCCGCACGTTCGAGCCGCCCGCCGGCCTGCGGGTGGACGCCGACCTGCAGTACGGCATCGCCGCCGACGGCACGCTGCTGACGCTCGACGTGTGCCGTCCGCCCGCCGACACCGTGGGCGGATCGCAGCCGGTCGTGGTGTCGGTGCACGGCGGGAGCTGGGCCCGCGGCGACAAGGCGAACGCCGACTGGCGCAACGTGTGCCTGTGGCTGGCGAGCGAGGGCTTCGTCGCGGCATCCGTCAACTACCGGCTCGTGCCGGAGGCGCGCTACCCGGCGCAGATCGACGACGTCGCGGCGGCAGTCGCCTGGCTGCGGGAGCCCGCGCAGGTCGAGCGCTTCGACCTCGACCCGGCCCGCATCGGCGTCTTCGGCGGCTCGGCCGGCGGGCACCTCGCGGCGCTGCTCGGCATGCTCGGCGACGGGCCGCTCGACACCGGGTCGCGCGTCGCCGCCGTCGCACAGCTGTCGGGCCCGGTCGGCCTGGGTGCCGCCGAGCTCGAGGCCGACGGCGCCTCCGAGTGGTTGCGCGGCATCGTCGGCGAGTTCCTCGGCTGCGAGCCGGCGGCGGACGACGCGGCGTGCCCCCAGGCGATCGAGGCGTCCGCGACGGCGCACGTCGACCCGAGCGACCCGCCCGTGCTCATCGGCCACGCGGCCGACGAGGTCGTGCCCGTGGGTCAGGCCGAGCGGTTCGCGGCCACCCTCCGCGCCTCCGCCGTGCCGGTCGAGGTCGCCCTCGTCCCCGGCTCGGCCCACTCCATCGGTATCCTCGACGCGCCCCTCCGCGAGCGCGTCGCCGCATTCCTGCATACGCACCTCGGGTAGGCAATCCCCTGCGCCGGCGTCGGGCCGTGCCTAGGCTCGGGTCATGCTCACGACGACGGCGACCCGTCCCGACTGGCAGGTCATCGCGACCCGCACCATGCACGAGTTCCGCATCCACCAGTGCTGGGACCTGGCCGCCGCCCTCACGTACTACGTGGTGCTCACGGTGTGCCCGGCACTGCTCGCGGCGGCGGCGCTGCTCGGCGTGTTCGGCAGCGCCGACGAGGTCGCCGGTGGTGCCCTCGCCGCGGTGCGCGACCTCGGTGGCGAGGATGTCGCGTCGGCGCTCACCGAGCCGCTCGACCAGTTGCTGAACGCCTCCCGCGCCGGGCTCGCGCTCGCCACCGGGCTCGTGGTCACCCTCTGGACCGTGTCCGGGTACCTGGGCACGTTCGGACGCGGGATGAACCGGATTCTCGGCGTGCCCGAGGGCCGCCCGTTCTGGAAGTCCCGCCCGGCGATGCTGGGCGCGGCGGCCGTGCTCGTCGTGCTCGGCTCGCTCGTCGCGGTGGCGCTCGTCGTGAGCGGCAACGTCGCGACGGCCATGTTCCGGGCGCTCGGCATCGACGACGGCTGGGTGCTCGTCTGGGATCTCGCCAAGCTGCCGTTCGTCGCGGTCCTCGCGGGACTCATGCTCGCCGTGCTCTACTGGGCCGCCCCGAACGTGCGCCGACCCCGTCGTCGCTGGATCTCGGTCGGGGCGGGCGTCGCGCTCGCCGTCTGGATCCTGACGACCGTGCTCTTCGGCCTGTACGTGTGGAACTTCGCCAGCTACGACCGCGTCTACGGCGTGCTCGGCGGCATCATCGCCTTCCTCCTGTGGACCTGGCTCGGCAACATGGCCGTGCTGGTCGGCGCGGTGCTGGACTCCGAGGTGGAGCGCGCCCGCCAGCTCCGGGCGGGGATCCCCGCGCAGGAGACGCTCCGGCTCGAGCTGCGCGACGAGCGCCTCGTGCGCCTCAACCGCGAGCAGCGCGAGGCCGACATCCGCGCGTCGGCCCGGATGCTCGCCGGCGCGCGGCAGGAGGGCGCTGGATGAGGGCGGCCGGCGGCATCCGTTACGCACCGGCAACGCGCGTGGGGTTCGATGGTGGCATGGCCAGCGAACCGATCACCGTCTCGATCCGCCGCGAGGTGGATCCCGACCGCATCGCCGAGGCGACCGTCTGGGTGCAGACCGGCGTGAACCTCGCCAACCGGTACCCGGGCTTCCTCGGGTCGGGCTGGGTGCGCGCGGGCGACGACTCGACGGTGTGGCACATGCTGTACCGCTTCTCCGACGAGCAGACCCTCGCGGCGTGGGAGGACTCCCCCGAGCGCGCGTGGTGGCTCGAGATGGGCCGCGGTTTCGTCCGCGACGAGCGGGCGAAGCGACGCACGGGCATCGAGGGCTGGTTCGACGACCCGCCCACGGGCTCGGTGCCCTCGGTGACGGATGCCGCGGAGCCGGCCGCCCTGCCCGCCGCGCCCCCGCGCTGGAAGCAGGCGGTGAGCATCTGGCTGGGCTTCTTCCCGGTGAACCTGGTGTTCGCGCTGCTCATGGCGTTCGTCCCAGGCTGGGACGACGTGCCGCTGGCGCTGCGCGTGCTCGCGACGACCCTCGTGCTGACGCCGATCATGACGTACTGGGTGCTGCCGTGGGTGACGCGGATGCTGCGGAACTGGCTGGTGCCCGCCGCATGACGCCGCGAGAGGACCGCGAGTTCCTGCCGCACGGTCGCCAGCTGGCCGTGACGTGGAGCATTCCCGATGCGGCCGGCGGCATGACGGGGGCGATGCTCCGGCGGTCGCGTTCGTTCGTGAGGCTCGCCGGCGCCGAGGTCGACGTGCTCACCTTCGACGCGCGCACCGACTATCCCGCCGTGCGCGAGCGGCTCGAGGCGCGCGGCGAGCTCGTGCCCGGGCTGCGCATCCGCAACCTCTACGAGGAGCTGCGGGGCGACCCGGCCGACGCCGGACCCGGCACGGTGGTCACCCAGGAGGTCGCGCGCGGCCTCCGCGTCGAGCACCGCCGCGCCGACGGCTCGCTCGCGGTGCTCGACGAGCAGCCGCGGAACGACGGCGAGCGTCGCCGCATCACGGCCTTCGACCGCGAGGAGCGGCCGGTGCGCCGGTGGGAGTCGGCGTGGGCCTGCTACGCCGACTGGATCGCCGACGTCGCGGGCGACGGGCCGGCGTTC
Source organism: Agromyces sp. C10 (assembly GCF_023217995.1). NCBI lineage: Bacteria > Bacillati > Actinomycetota > Actinomycetes > Micrococcales > Microbacteriaceae > Agromyces > Agromyces sp. C10. The sequence goes on from NZ_JALPSX010000013.1 coordinate 80,890, forward strand.
GCGATCGTCGACAGCAAGACCGCGGCACGGTTCATGGCGCGCGTGCACCTGCCGGAGGTCGTGACGCTGCACGTCGTGCACAACGCGCACCTCTCGGGGCGGGGTCGGCCGCTGGGGCCGCTCCGCGCGTCCCGGCGCGACGCGCTCTCGCGTCCGGAGCGGTTCGATGCGGTCGTGTTCCTCACCGAACGGCAGCGAGCGGATGTAGTGACCCTCCTCGGCGACGGCGGCAACCTCGCCGTCGTGCCGAACGCCACCCCCGCCCCGATCGACCCGGCCGCTCCGGAGCCGACCGCGGACGACGCGACCCGCGACCCCGCGTCCGTCGTCGTCGTCGCGGGCCTGACCGGGCGCAAGCGCGTGCACCACGCGGTCGAGGCGGTCGCACTCGCGCGCGAGGACGGCGTTCCCGCGACGCTGCGCATCTTCGGCTCGGGACCCGAGCGGGCGCGTCTCGACGCCGCGGTGCACGACCGCGGCCTGGGCGAGGTCGTCGAGTTCGCCGGGCACCGGACGGACGCCGCCGAGGCGTTCGCCGAGGCATCCGTCACCCTGCTCACGAGCACGTCGGAGGGCGCGCCGCTCGTACTGCTCGAGGCGATGTCGCGCGGCTGCGTGCCGATCGTGTACGACATCCCCTACGGACCGGCCGACCTCATCGAGCACGGCGTCGACGGGTTCCTCGTCGCGCCGGGCGACGTGCGGGCGCTCGCCGACGCCGTCCGGCACGTGGCGGAACTGCCCGAGACGGATCGGGCGCGGCTGCGGGAGGCGGCCCGAGCGGCCGCCGCGCGCTTCGGCGACGCCGAGGTGGTCGCACGATGGGGCGAGGTGCAGCGTCGGGCGGCGGTCCGCCACCGCGCGGTGCCGCTGCCGGCGTTCGAGGCGGCGCGGCTGCGACTGCGGCGCCCGGGCGACCGCCTGCGCCTCTCGGCGCGACTCGATGGCGTTCCGGATGGCGCGGGCGTGCTGGTGCGCCTCGAGCGGCGCGCGTCCGGCGTCCTGCTGCGGCGGCGCGCCGAGCTCCGGCGCGGGCGCGTCGAACTGCGGCTCACGCCGGAGGAGACGGCGTTCCTCGGCGAGGGGTCGCTGCACGTGGGGTTCGTCGTGCTCGACGGCGACCGTCGCGCCGAGGTGGCCGCGGGTCGCGTGCACCCCGACACGCGTCCACTGCCGCGCCGCGTGACGGCGGGGGTCCGATCCCGCCTCGGCCGCGCGCGACGGCGGGGCTGAGCGCGGCCCCCACGGCGCGGAACGACGGCGGGGCTCAGGGCACGAGCACGAGCTTGCCGCGCACGTGGCCGTCCTCGCTCTCGCGCTGCGCGTCGGCGGCCTCCGCGAGCGGGTACCGGCCGGAGATCTCGACCTCGAACCGCCCCTCGGCCGCGAGTCGCGCGGCCTCGGCGACGCCCTCCGCACGCAGCCGGACCTCCTCGGGTCCCATGGTCGACGGGATCGCGCCGGACCAGGTCCGGATGCCGAGGTCGGCCGCGTCGGCCATGCGGACGATCGTCGCGACGCGATCGCGGTCGGGCACGAGCTCGAGGCTCGCCTCGATGGCCTCGTCGGTGCCGGCCCCGTCGAGCGCGACGTCGTAGCCGTCCGGAGCGGCCTCGCGCAGGCGGTCGACGAGCCCGGGCCCGTACGCCACGGGGACGGCGCCGAGCTCCCGCAGGCGGTCGTGGTTCGCGGGCGAGGCGGTCGCGACGACGCGGGCCCCGAAGGCGCGCGCGAACTGGATGGCGGCCTGTCCGACGCCGCCGGAGCCGGCGTGCAGGAGCAGCCTCTCGCCCTCGCGCAGGCCGAGCGAGCGCAGCACCTGGTACGCGGTCCCCGCGGGGATGCCGAGGGCCGCTCCCTGCTCGAAGCTCAGCTCGGCGGGCTTGGGCACGAGCTGGTCGGGCGTCGCGACGACGTGGCTCGCGTACGCCCCCGAGGCGCCGTGCACGATGACCTCGTCGCCCGGCCGCACGGCGTCCACGCCGTCGGCGACGGCGACGACGACGCCCGCGGCATCCGCCCCCAGGCCCTGCGGCCGGCTGAAGTCGCGCGTGCCGCGCCGGCCGCTGCGGATCTTCGAGTCGACGGGGTTCACGCCCGCGGCGCGCACCTCGACCACGACGCCGCCCGCGGGCGGGTCGGGCACCGGGCCCTCGACCGGGGTGAGCACCTCGGGTCCGCCGTGCTCGGTGTACCGGATGAACTGCGCCATCGTCGCCTCCTCGTCGTGGCTCTCCACGCTAGCCGCGGTCAGCGGGTCCCGCGGATCCGGCGCGACAGGGTCGCCGCCGCGTCCGTCACCGCGCCGGTCGCCGCGCGGACGAGCTCGTCGGACGACCCCTCGGCGAAGGTCACGGCGATCGCGGCCGCCGGCCAGCCGAGGTGGTCGACCACGGCCGCCCCGACCGAGGCCAGGCCGCTCGTCACCTCGCCGTGCTCGCCCGCGACGCCCGCGGTCCGCACCTCGGCGAGGACCGACTTCAGGCGCGAGTAGGTCCAGGGCGCGGCATCCGCGGGGCCGGACGCGCGCTCGGCGAACGCGGCGCGATCGGGGTAGAGCGCCCGGAGCTGCGCCGGCGGGAGCACCGCGAGCATCGCCCGGCCGGACGCGGTGAGGTGCGCGGGCAGGCGGACGCCGACGTCGGAGACGAGCGACGGGCGCCTGGCGGCGCGCTCCTCGACGAGGTACAGCACGTCGCGCCCGTGGAGGACCGCGAGGTGGCCGGACTCGCCGAGCCGGTCGACGAGGCCCGCCACGAGCGGTCGCCCGAGCCGCGTGAGCGGCTGCTGGCGGCTGAAGCCGCTCGAGAGCTCGAACGCGGCCACGCCGAGCCCATAGCGGCGCTCCTCGGGCAGGTGCACGACGAAGCCGCGTTCCTGCAGCACGGCGAGGAGCTGGTACGTCGTGGAGCGCGGCAGGCCGAGCGCCGTCGCGATCGCGGCGGCCGGTGCGGGGCCGCGCTGGGCGGCCAGGTGCGTGAGGATGGCGAGCACCTGGTCGGCCGCCGGCGCCTTCGGCTCCGCCATCGCACCTCCTCGTCCGGGATCCCGGACGCCAGCGTACTCCGGGGCGTTCCGGCGCGCACCGCCCCGGTGTGGAATCGGTGACATGAGCACCATCGCGCCCGAGAACGCCCGCACCGCGGCATCCGTCGACGCCGTCACCGTCGGCACCGGACCGCTCACCACCGACGAGGTGGTCGCCGTCGCGCGCCACGACGCGCGCGTCGTGCTCGACCCCGCCGCGCTCGAGGAGGTCGCCGCGAGCCGCGCGATCATCGAGGGCCTCGCCGCCGACCCCGAACCGCACTACGGCATCTCGACCGGGTTCGGCGCGCTCGCGACCACCTTCATCGCCGAGGACCGCCGCGCGCAGCTGCAGGCGAGCCTCGTCCGCTCGCACGCCGCCGGCTCGGGGGCCGAGGTCGAGCGCGAGGTCGTTCGCGCCCTCATGCTGCTGCGCCTGTCGACCCTCATGACCGGGCGCACGGGTGTGCGCCGCGAGACGGCCGAGACGTACGCCGCCATCCTCAACGCGGGCATCACCCCGGTCGTGCGCGAGTACGGCTCGCTCGGCTGCTCGGGCGACCTCGCGCCGCTCGCCCACTGCGCGCTCGTCGCCATGGGCGAGGGCGAGGTGCGCGTCGACCCCGCCGGCGGTCGAGGCGCGAGCGCCGGCGAGCGTCCCGAGACCACGGATGCCGCGTCCGCCCTCGCCGCCGCCGGCATCGCACCCGTGCGCCTCGGCGAGAAGGAGGGCCTCGCCCTCATCAACGGCACGGACGGCATGCTCGGCATGCTCGCGCTCGCCATCCACGACCTCCGCACGCTGCTGACCACGGCCGACGTCGCGGCCGCCATGAGCGTCGAGGGCCTGCTCGGCACCGACGCCGTGTTCGCCGCGGACCTGCACGAGCTGCGCCCGCAGCGCGGACAGGCCGTGTCGGCCGCGAACCTCCGGCGGCTGCTCGCGGGCTCGCCCATCGTCGCGAGCCACCAAGGCCCCGAGTGCACGCGCGTGCAGGACGCCTACTCGCTGCGCTGCGCCCCGCAGGTGCACGGCGCGGCGCGCGACACCCTCGCGCACGCGGCATCCGTCGCCGAGGCCGAGCTCGCGAGCGCCATCGACAACCCGGTGCTCACGCCCGACGGGCGCGTCGAGTCGAACGGCAACTTCCACGGCGCCCCCGTCGGGTACGTGCTCGACTTCCTCGCGATCGCGGTGGCGGATGTCGCCTCGATGAGCGAGCGCCGCACCGACCGGTTCCTCGACCGGGCCCGCAACCAGGGACTGCCGCCGTTCCTCGCGCACGAGGTGGGCGTCGACTCCGGGCTGATGATCGCGCAGTACACGGCCGCGGGCATCGTGTCGGAGCTCAAGCGCCTCGCGGTGCCGGCGTCGGTCGACTCGATCCCGTCGTCGGCCATGCAGGAGGACCACGTCTCGATGGGCTGGGCTGCCGCGCGAAAGCTGCGGCGCGCGATCGACGGGCTCACGCGCGTGCTCGCGATCGAGGTGCTCGCCGCGGCGCGCGGCCTCGCGCTCCGCGCGCCGCTCGCGCCCGGCGCCGCCACGGGCGCCGTGGCCGCCCTCGCGGTCGAGCGAGGCGGTGCCCCCGGACCCGACCGCTTCCTCGCGCCCGAGATCGAGTCGGTCGTCGAGGCGGTGGCCTCGGGCGAGGTCGTCTCGCGCGCGGCATCCGTCGTCGATCTCGGCTGAGCGGATGCCGCGGGTGGCCCCCGAACTGTGGGTATGCCGTTCCCATGGCGTGGTTGTGCGGTAACCCGCCCGATGCAAGACTTGGGCATCGCCGACGAAGACCGTCGGCGATGGACTCACTTATGCATCAGCGCATCGACGACACCGACCCGTTCCGAGCGAGGCCCGCCCGGCGGTGCACGCTTGCCGTCGCCGCGATCGCCGGCACCCTGCTCCTCGGCCTCGTTCCGACGGCGCCCGCCTTCGCCTCCCAGACCGACCAGACGACGAGCTCGAGCGAGACGGCTGCGCCGACCGCCGAGCCGACGCCCACGGATCCGGCGCCGACGATCCCCACCGAGCCGACGCCGACCGAGCCCGCGCCGACCGACCCGGCGCCCACCGACCCGGCGCCCACCGACCCGGCGCCCACCGACCCGGCACCGACCCCGACTCCCACGCCGACTCCGACGCCCACGCCGACCCCGACGCCCACTCCCGCGCCCACGACGCCGGCCCCGTCCCCGGCGCCCAAGCCGACGCCGGCTCCCACGACCCCGGCGCCGTACGTGCTCGTCGGCGACGGACCCGTGGCGCGCATGGCGACGACCGACACCTCCGCCGACACCGAGGTCACGGCGCTGCTCGGGCTCCGCACGCAGCTCGAGCGCGCACAGGCCGACCTCCGCGAGGCCGAGGCCGCCCTCGACGCCGGGCGGACGACCCAGCAAGTGGCGCGCGCGACGGCCGAGCGACTCGACGAGCGCGCTGCCGAGGCCCGCGGGGTCGCCGAGCGCGCTGCGGCCGCCTACCTCGCCGCAAGCCGTGGCGACGGCGCGGCGATCACCTCCGTCGACGCGGCGTTCAAGGCCGGCAACGACCTCCTCGCGGGCCTCGGCGGCCTCGAGCGCGTACAGCAGCTCTCGGGCGACGTCGACCGGCTGCGCGAGATCGCGGAGCGCCGCGAGGCCGACGCCGTCAAGGCCGAGGAGCGCGCCGCGGCCGCGTGGCTCGCGGTCGATGCGGTGCCGATCGACGACCTCCAGGCCGCGGTCGACGCCGCCCGGGCCGCCGTCACCGCCGCGCGCGCCGACCTCCGCGGGCTGCAGTCCCGCGTCGCGGCCGAGACGGTCGCGATCGTCGACACCCTCCCGCAGGACGTGGGGCAGCTCAGCGAGCAGGGGTGGGCGAACCCGGCCACGGGCACGATCTCCGACGTGTTCGGCCCGCGACCCGTGAAGCCCGTCCCCGGCGTGAACGAGTTCCACCGCGGGACCGACATCGCCGCCCAGTGCGGCGCGGGCATCTACGCGGCGACGGGCGGCACCGTGGCGACCGCCGGCCCGAACGGCACGTACGGCAACTGGATCCTCATCGACCACGGCGCGGGCATCTCGACCGGCTACGCCCACATCCGCGAGGGTGGCATCCTCGTCGACCCGGGCCAGGAGGTCGCGGCAGGCGAGCTCATCGCGGTCGTCGGCAGCACGGGCGCCTCGACCGGATGCCACCTCCACTTCGAGGTGCGCATCGACGGCACCGCGGTCGATGCGGTCCCGTTCATGGCCGCCCGCGGCGTGAAGCTGGGCTGAGCCGACCCGTCCGGGATCCCGGACAGGTCGAGTGCGGCATCCATTGCCCGCCCCGCCCCCAGGGTGTGGGATCGGAACATGACCACCGCTGCACCCACCTCGACCGGCACCGCCGCCGGCCCCCGCACCGTCCGCGCCGCGCGCGGCACCGAGCTGACCGCGAAGAGCTGGCAGACCGAGGCGCCGCTGCGCATGCTCATGAACAACCTCGACCCCGAGGTCGCCGAGCGCCCCGAGGACCTCATCGTCTACGGCGGCACCGGCAAGGCGGCACGCAACTGGGAGGCCTACGACGCCATCGTGCGAACGCTCGAAGGCCTCGACGCCGACGAGACGCTGCTCGTCCAGTCGGGCAAGCCCGTCGGCGTCTTCCGCACGCACGAGTGGGCGCCCCGCGTGCTCATCGCGAACTCGAACCTCGTCGGCGACTGGGCGACGTGGCCCGAGTTCCGCCGCCTCGAGCAGCTCGGCCTCACGATGTACGGGCAGATGACGGCCGGCTCCTGGATCTACATCGGGACCCAGGGCATCCTGCAGGGCACCTACGAGACGTTCGGCGCCGTCGCCCGCTCGCTCGCCGCCAAGCGCGGGGCGACCGCGGGCGAGGTCGCGTCGGCGACGCTCGCCGGCACGCTCACCCTCACCGCCGGCTGCGGCGGCATGGGCGGCGCGCAGCCGCTCGCCGTGACGATGAACGGCGGCGCCGTGCTCATCGTCGACGTCGACGAGACGCGCCTCCGGCGACGCGTCGACCACGGGTACCTCGACGAGGTCGCACCGTCGCTGGACGCCGCGGTCGAGCGGGTGCTCGCCGCGAAGGCCACGGGGACCGCGCTCAGCGTGGGGGTCGTCGGCAACGCGGCCACCGTGTTCCCGGAGCTCCTCGAGCGGCGCGTCCCCATCGACATCGTCACCGACCAGACGAGCGCGCACGACCCGCTCTCGTACCTGCCCGAGGGCGTGTCCGTCGACGAGTGGCACGCGCTCGCGGCATCCGACCCGCACGAGTTCACCGAACTCGCCCGCCGGTCGATGGCCCGGCACGTCGAGGCCATGGTCGGCTTCCAGGCCGAGGGGGCCGAGGTGTTCGACTACGGCAACTCCATCCGGCGCGAGGCCGAGCTCGGCGGGTACGTGCACGCGTTCGACTTCCCGGGCTTCGTGCCCGCCTACATCCGCCCGCTGTTCGCCGAGGGCAAGGGACCGTTCCGCTGGGCGGCGCTGTCGGGCGACCCGGCCGACATCGCGGCGACCGACCGCGCCATCCTCGAGCTGTTCCCGGAGGACGCGCACCTGCGCCGCTGGATCGAGCAGGCCGGCGAGAAGGTGCACTTCGAGGGCCTGCCGGCGCGGATCTGCTGGCTCGGCTACCAGGAGCGCCACCTCGCGGGGCTGAAGTTCAACGAGATGGTCGCCTCGGGCGAACTGTCGGCGCCCGTCGTGATCGGGCGCGACCACCTCGACTCCGGCTCCGTCGCCTCGCCGTACCGCGAGACCGAGTCGATGGCCGACGGCTCCGACGCGATCGCCGACTGGCCGCTGCTCAACGCGCTGCTGAACACCGCGTCGGGCGCGACCTGGGTGTCGATCCACCACGGCGGCGGCGTCGGCATCGGCCGCTCCATCCACGCCGGCCAGGTCGTCGTCGCCGACGGCACCGACCTCGCCGCCGAGAAGATCGCGCGCGTGCTCGTGAACGACCCCGGCACGGGCGTCATGCGGCACGTCGACGCCGGCTACGACCGTGCGGTCGAGGTGGCCCGCGAGCGCGGCCTCCGCGTGCCGATGCTCGAGGGCTGACGGATGCCGCACGCCGCAGCATCCGGACGGCTGCTCGTCACCGGCATCGGCGAACTCGTCACGAACGACCCCGCGCCGGATCGCGAGGGCGGCCCGCTCGGCATCCTCCGCGACGCGGCCCTCGTCGCCGACGACGGCGTCATCACCTGGATCGGGCGATCCGTCGACGCTCCGTCGCTCGAGGCGACGGCGAACGCGCCGCACCCGCACCGCATCGAGGTACTCGACGCCCGCGGGCGCGCGGTGATCCCCGGGTTCGTCGACTCCCACACGCACCTCGTCTTCGGCGGCGACCGGGCGGAGGAGTTCGCGGCACGCATGGCCGGGCGCGCGTACGAGGCGGGCGGCATCCGCTCGACCGTCGCGGCGACGCGAGAGGCGACCGACGACGAGTTGCGCGCCCGGCTCGCGGGGTTCGTCCGCGAGCTGCACGGGCAGGGCACGACGACGTTCGAGGTGAAGACCGGGTACGGCCTCTCGGTCGTCGACGAGGAGCGCCTCGCGCGGCTGGCCGCCGAGGTGACCGACGAGGTCACGTTCCTCGGTGCGCACGTGGTGCCCGCGGAGTTCACCGAGCGCGCCGGCGGCGCCGACGGCTACGTCGAGCTCGTCGCCGGCGAGATGCTCCAGGCGTGCAAGCCCCACGTCCGCTGGGTCGACGCGTTCTGCGAGCGCGGTGCCTTCGACGCCGAGCAGTCCCGCCGCGTGCTCGAGGCGGGCCGCGCCGAGGGCCTCGGCGTGCGCGTGCACGGCAATCAGCTCGGCGAGGGCGACGGCGTGCGCCTCGCGGTCGAGCTCGATGCGGCATCCGTCGACCACTGTACGTACCTGAGCGACGCGGATGTCGCGGCGCTCGCGGGTTCGCGGACCGTGGCGACGCTGCTGCCGGGCGTGGAGTTCTCGACGCGGCATCCGTACCCCGATGCCCGGCGCCTCATCGACGCGGGCGTGACCGTGGCGCTCGCGAGCGACTGCAACCCCGGGTCGAGCTTCACCAGCTCGATGCCGTTCTGCATCGCGCTCGCGGTGCGAGAGATGGGCATGACGCCCGCCGAGGCGGTGCGGGCCGCCACCGCGGGGGGTGCCGCGGCGCTGCGGCGAACGGATGTCGGCGTCCTCCGTCCCGGGGCCCGAGCCGACCTCGCGCTGCTCGACGCGCCGTCGCACGTGCACCTGGCCTACCGGCCGGGCGTGCCGCTCGTCGCCGAGACGTGGAAGGACGGGGCGCGCGTGGCGTGAGCCCGCCGCGCCTCCGGCACTCAGTCGTCGTCGCTGCGGCGCAGGCCGCGTCGCGCCGAGAGGAGCGTGAACTCGGGGTGCGCGGCGACGAGCCGCTCGGCGCGGTCGAGCACCTCGCCGACGCGGCCGGCGTCGGCCGCCACCACGCCGACGCCGATCGCGGCACGGCGGTGGAGGTCGTGGTCGCCCACTTCGGCGACGGAGGCCTCGGTGGCGCGCCGCAGCTCGGCGAGCACCGGACGCAGCGCGCCCCGCTTCTGCTTCAGCGAGTGCACGTCGCCGAGCAGCAGGTCGAACTCGATCCAGCCGATCCACACGTGCTCAGCCTCCCACGGGCCGCGACGACCCGTCGCGGAACCGACGGTGCCGTCAGCGTGCGGGCGTGATGATGTCCACCGTCCGCGTGCGATCGAGGCGGTTCGCGAGCACGATGGCCAGCACGCCGAGGAACACCGCCGCCGCGGCCCGCGCGAGCCCGTCGAGGGAGACGAGCAGCGTCAGGATGGCCTGATCAGCCGACTGCGGCGCCGCCGCGACGACCAGCGCCTGTGCGAGCGACGGCAGGATCACCGCGACGAGCGCCCAGCACGGCGCCCAGTTCCACGGCGCGGGGACGACGCCGGCACGTGCGATCTGCACGCAGGCCACCGCCGCCAGCACCGCCCTGAGCAGCGGGATCGCCGCGAACAGGAAGCCGAAGCGCTCCGGGGTGGACTCGTCGAGCGGCAGGAGCCACCAGACCGCACGATCCGCGAACGACCACAGGGCGAGCAGCACGAGCGCGACCGTCCCGAGCGGCCGCCCCGCGGTGACGCTGCCGGCGCCGCGGAACCCGAAGGCGAAGAGCAGCAGGGCGACCGCGACGAGCACGGGGCCGAGGAACTCCCCGCCCGGGACCGACCAGAGGACCGGTCCGAGGAACGCGGCGACGAACGTCGAGGCGATGAGCAGCGCACCGCCGATCGTCCACGCCAGTCGGGCGTGCTGCGTCATCGCGTCGTTGGGTCGGGGCCGGCGCACGAGAGGCAGCCTATCCTCGGACGAGACGGAACGAACGCGACGCGACCGCGGGAGGCGCCATGGACGGACACCGGGTATTCCGGATGAGCTTCGCGAGCATCCATCCGCTCTACGTGCAGAAGGCGGAGAAGAAGGGTCGCAGCCGCGCCGAGGTCGACGAGGTCATCCGCTGGCTGACGGGGTACGACGAGGCCGGCCTCGAGGAGGCCATCGACGACGGCCGCGACCTCGCGGCGTTCTTCGCGAACGCGCCGGCGATGAACCCGAACGCCGAACTCATCACGGGCGTCGTCTGCGGCGTCCGGATCGAGCAGATCGACGACCCGCTCATGCAGCAGATCCGGTACATGGACAAGCTCGTCGACGAGCTCGCCCGCGGCAAGAAGATGGCCTCGATCCTGCGGTCGCCGGATGCCGCGGCCGTCAGCGCCGCACCTCGATCGCGCTGACCCCGGCCAGGTCGATCCAGGCGCGCTCGCCCGTGTCGACGAGCACCGCGAGCACGTGGTCGCAGGTCGCGCACCGCACCACCGTGCCCGCTCCGCTCACGTAGACCATGGCGCGGGCGAGCTCCGCGACGGTGCCGCACGCCTTGCACCGGCCCGTCGCCGTGGTGATGTCGAACGAGAAGAAGTCGGCGAGGGGCCCGGCGAGGGCGTTGCCGTCGAGGTGACTCGTCATCACGTGCCTCCGTATCGTTCGGTGCGGATGTCGCGGGGTTCGTGCCCGAGTTCGACGAGCCAGTCGGCGACGCGCTCGACGAACCCCGTCGAGCCGCAGACGAACACCCGGGGGCGCTCCGCCGCGGGCACCGCCGCGGCCTCGAGTGCGTCGCGCGTGATCCGCCCGGGCGGGGCGGACCACCCGTCGGGGGTGCGCCGCGTGTACACGAGATCGAGGCGCAGCGGTGCGGATGCCGCGGCGAGCGCCGCCCACTCGGACGCGAAGTACACGTCGTCCGGCGTCCGCACCGAGTACAGCAGCCGGAACGGGGTGGGATCGGCGGCGGCGGCGTGCGCGTGGGCCATCGCGAAGAGCGGCACGACGCCCGAGCCGCCCGCGATGAGCTGGACCGGCCGCGCGTCATCCGTCACCGCCGCCGGTCGCCAGATGAAGAACGCGCCGAGCGGGCCGTGCACCTCGAGTCGATCGCCGGCACGGAGTTCGTCGACGAGGTACGGCGAGACCTCGCCGTCGGGCAGCTTGTCGACCGCGAGCACGACGCGCGATCCCGCACCCGAGGAGGCGATGGAGTACGAGCGGGTCGCCGTGTAGCCGTCGGGGGCGGTGAGCCGCACGTCGAGGTGCTGGCCGGCCTCGTTGCCGGGCCACCCGTCGACGTCGAGCTCGATGCGCGTCGCGTTCGGGGTCTCGCGGCGGGTCGCGGCGACCGTGGCGACGTGCCATCCGGGCCGCGGCATGCCGCTCACCAGTACCGCTCCTCCTTCCACGGGTCGCCCCGCAGGTGGTATCCGTTCTGCTCCCAGAACCCGGGCTCGTCGTCGGCCATCATTTCGAGCCCGCGCACCCACTTCGCGCTCTTCCAGAAGTACAGGTGCGGCACGAGCAGTCGCGCGGGCCCGCCGTGCTCGGGGTCGAGCGGTTCGCCGTCGAACTCGAAGGCGACCCACGCCTTGCCGTCGAGCAGGTCGTCGAGGGGCACGTTCGTGGTGTACCCGCCGTAGCTGTGCGCCATCGTGTACTCGAGCTCGGTGTCGACGTCGGCGAAGAGCGTGTCGAGCGACACGCCGCGCCATCCGGTGCCGAGCTTCGACCAGTGCGTGACGCAGTGGATGTCGGTCGTGACGTCCTCGATGGGCAGCGCCATGAACTCGTCCCAGTTCCAGGAATGCTCGGTGCCGGACTCGGTTCGGATGGTGAACGCCCAGTCGCCGGTGTCGATGTCGGGCGTGGGTCCGGCCGACAGCACCGGGAAGTCGCCGACCAGCGTCTGGCCCGGCGGCAACCGGTCGTCGCGCTCGCGGCCCCGCCCGGTGAATCCCCTCGTGATGAACGACATGCCCGTCTCCTCCCGCTCGGACCGGACGCCGTCGGGGTCACCCTAGCCCCGCTCCGGCGTCATGTCACTGCCCCGAGGGCTACCGTTGGGTCATGCCGACGTTCACGCCGGCGCCCGACGGCGTCGACCGCGTCTCGGTGGACGCGCACCTCGCGCGCGTCCTCGCCGGGGTCGCGCCGCTCGGCAGGGTCGAGACGGTCGGGCTCGCGGAGGCCGCGGGGCGCACGCTCGCGGTCCCGGTCGACGCGCTCGTCGACCTGCCTTCCTTCGACAACTCGGCCATGGACGGCTACGCCGTGCGCGAGGCGGATGTCGCGACCGCCGCCGGTGACGCCCCGGTGGTGCTCGACGTCGTCGCCGACCTGCCGGCCGGCTCGGCGAGCGGGGCGACGGTCGGCGCGGGGCAGGCGGCGCGCATCATGACGGGCGCGCCGATCCCGCCGGGTGCCGACGCGGTGGTGCCCGTCGAGCGAACGGATGCCGGGACCGAGCGGGTCGCGATCCGCACCGCCCCGCGGCCGGGGCACCACATCCGCCGTCGTGGCGAGGACCTCCACGCCGGCGACCCGCTGCTCGGTGCGGGCGTCGTGCTCGACGCGCGCCGGGTCGCGGCCGCCGCCGCGGCCGGCCTCTCGGAGCTGCCCGTGGCGGCCGTCCCGCGCGTCGCCGTCGTCGCGACCGGGACGGAGCTCGCCGCGCCCGGCGCGCCGCTCGGGTTCGGCCGCATCCACGACTCGAACTCGGCGCTGCTCGCGTCGCTCGTCGCCGAGGCCGGCGGCGCGGTGAGCGAGTCGCTCCGGCTGCCCGACGACCCGGCGGCGCTCCGCGGATGGCTCGAGCGGCGGCATCCGTGCGATCTCGTGGTGTTCGCGGGCGGCGTGAGCGTGGGCGCGCACGACGTCGTGCGCCACGTGCTCGCGGGGCTCGGCACGGTCGGCTTCGCGCGGGTGGCGATGCAGCCGGGTGCGCCGCAGGCGTTCGGCGAGCTGCCGGGCGGCACGCCCGTGTTCGGGCTGCCGGGCAATCCGGTGAGCGTCGCCGTGTCGTTCGAGGCGTTCGTGCGGCCCGCGATCCTGCGGCTCCTGGGCCGCGCCGAGACCGGGCGTCGCACGTGGCCCGCAGTCGTGGAGCACGGATGGCGCTCCCCCGCCGGCCGGCGCCAGTACATGCCGGTCGCCCTCGGGCGGCACGACGGACGCCCTTCGGTGCGTCCCGCGGCGGCGGGCGGCGCGGCCTCGCACCTCGCCGCCGGACTCGCCGGGGCCGACGGCTTCGCGATCGTGCCGGAGGACGTCGACGAGGTCGCGCCCGGCGACCTCGTCGAGGTGGCGGTCACCCGATGAGCGGGGTCGACGCCGTCATCCTCGCCGGAGGTCGCGCCGCGCGGCTCGGCGGGGTCAGCAAGCCGGACCTCATGGTCGACGGCCGTCGCCTGCTCACGACGGCCGTGGACGCCGCCCGGGCGGCGGGCTGCGAGCGCATCGTCGTCGTCGGGCCCGCGGAGCTCGCGGCGCCCGGATGCCTGCGCGCCCGGGAGGACCCGCCCTTCGGCGGACCCGTCGCCGCGCTCTCGGCCGGGCTCGCGGCACTGGGTCCGGCCGGCGGAGCCGACGTCCTCGTCCTCGCGTGCGACATGCCCGACCTGGGAGCCGCCGTCACCCGGCTGGCCGCCGCGCGGGGTGCGTACCCCGACCGCGACGGGGTCGCGCTCGTCGACGCCTCCGGGCGCACGCAGTGGCTCGCGATGCGGTGCGCCCGAGCGTCACTGGAGCGCGCCCTCGACGCGATCGCGCCCGACGGGGACCGCGCAGCGCTGCACGGCGCCCCGATGCGGCGGCTCGCGGCATCCGTCGACCTCGCCACCGTCGCCGACGGGGGCAGCACGCACGACATCGACACGTGGGGCGACCTCGCGCGCGCCACCGGACCGGAGGGAGCACCATGACCGAACCGCTCGCACCCGAGGCGCTCGACGACTGGGTGGCCGAGGCCGCAGCGCTGCTCGGCATCGACCCCGCCGACGTCCCCGTGGGCACGGTGCTCGACCTCGCGCGTCGCGTCGCGCACGGCGTCGCGCGGCCCGCGGCGCCCGTCACGACGTTCCTGCTCGGGCTCGCGGTCGGCGCGGGACGCCCCGACGACCTCGCCGTGCTCGCCGACCGGCTGGGCGACGCCGCCGAGGCTCGCGCCCCGGAAGCCTGAGGATCCGGCCGCCGTCATAGGCCGGAAACGTACGCCTGCGTATCGTGGGGGGATGACCGCCATCGCGCTCGGCATGCCCGCACTGCGTCGGGCGCCGTCGGACGCGCCCTCGACCGAGGGGCGGCCGGATGTCGCGGGACTCGTCGATCGCTTCGGCCGCGTCGCGCACGACCTGCGCATCTCGATCACCTCGGCCTGCTCCCTGCGGTGCACCTACTGCATGCCCGCCGAGGGGCTCCCCGTGATCCCGCGCGACGAACTGCTGTCGGCGGCCGAGATCGCGCGACTCGTCGGCATCGCCGTGCACGACCTGGGCGTCCGCGAGATCCGCTTCACGGGCGGCGAACCGCTCACCCGTCCCGACCTCGTCGAGATCGTGCGGCTCAGCGCCCTCGCGGCACCCGGCACGCCGCTGTCGATGACGACGAACGGCATCGGGCTCGACCGCAAGGCGGAGGCCCTCCGGGATGCGGGCCTGTCGCGCGTCAACGTGTCGCTCGACACGCTCGACCGCGAGCACTTCGCCCGGCTCACGCGGCGCGACCGGCTCCCGGCGGTGCTCGCGGGCATCGCCGGCGCGCACCGCGCCGGGCTCGGCCCGCTCAAGGTCAACGCCGTGCTCATGCGCGAGACGCTGCACGACGCCCCCGACCTCCTGGCGTGGGCGATCGAGCACGGATGCCGCCTCCGGTTCATCGAGCAGATGCCCCTCGACGCCGACGAGGCGTGGCGGCGCGCGAACATGGTCGACGCCGAGGAGCTCCTCGCCGTGCTGCGCACGCGCTTCGGGCTCGAGGCGGTGGGCCGCGAGGACCCGGCCGCCCCCGCAGAGGAGTGGCTCGTCGACGGCGGCCCCGCGACGGTCGGCGTCATCGCGTCGGTGACGCGACCCTTCTGCGGCGCCTGCGACCGCACGCGCCTCACCGCGGAGGGCTCGGTGCGCTCGTGCCTGTTCGGCGACGACGAGACCGACCTGCGCGCGATGCTGCGCGCGGGCGCCGACGACGCGGAGCTCGCCGAGCGGTGGCGCGCGGCGATGTGGGCGAAGAAGGCCGGGCACGGCATCGACGACGTCGACTTCGTGCGCCCGGCGCGGAGCATGGGAGGCATCGGTGGCTGACGGGACGACGACCACGACCGGCACGCGCACGGTGCTGGTCCGCTACTTCGCGGCGGCGGCCGAGGCCGCGGGCGTGGAGGAGGAGCATCTCGCGGCGACGGCGACGCTCGGGGAGCTCCGTGACGAGCTCGTCGCTCGCTACGGCGCCGCCATGGCCCGCGTCGTGGCGAACGGCTCGTTCCTCGTCGACGGCGTGGTGCGCCGGGACCCCGCGACGCCGATCGGCGCGCAGGTCGACGTGCTGCCGCCCTTCGCGGGCGGCTGAACCGGCCGCGCCGGTCAGTCCCGGCTCGGTCGTCCCGGCAGGTCGGCGAGCGCCCGGATCAGCTCGCCCGCGGTGTGCGCCGCGTTCGACGGGTGCCGCAGCGGCCGCTCCGGGTAGAGGATGTAGTGGTTCCGCCGGCCTCGCCGCTCGCGCTCGAGGTACCCGCCGTCCTCAAGGTCGTTGAGGATCGTGACGGCGGCGCGCGTGGAGATGCCGACCTGCTCGGCGATCGACCGCACGGTGGCGTCGCGGTCGAGCGCGACCGCGAGCAGCACGTGCGCGTGATGGGTCAGGAACGTCCACTCGCGCATGCGCCCATCATCCCAGCTTCGGGTCGTCGCCGCGGGTCAGAGGTTGACCCATTCCGTCGCGCCGCCGTCGAGGTGCTGTCGCTTCCAGATGGGCGTGCGCTCCTTGATGCGGTCGACGAGCAGCGCGCACGCAGCGAACGCCTCGGCGCGGTGCGGGGCGGCGACGGATGCCACGAGCGCGACGTCGCCGATCCCGAGCGCGCCCACGCGGTGCGCCGCCGCCACGCGCAGCCCCGTCTCCCGGGCGACCTCCGCGCACGTCTCGCGCAGGAACCGCTCGGCGTCGGGGTGCGCGGAGTAGTCGAGCGCGGTGACCGCCGCCCCGTGGTCGTGGTCGCGGATCACGCCCTCGAACGTGACGAGCGCGCCGTCCTGCCGGGAGCACACGAACGCCTCGATCGCGGCACGATCGAGCGGTGCGTCGGTGACGAGGGCGAGCACCTCGGGCTCAGGCATGCGGTGCGCCTCCGTGCTCCAGTCGGTCGGCCTCGCCGGACGCGGTTCCGGCGGCGACGCCGTGGGCGGCGTGGCTCGGCCCGTCCTCCGGGTGGCGCGGATGCCGCGGCCGGGGCGCGTGGTCGCCGCCCGCGACCTGGTCGAGCAGGTGCGGCAGCAGGTCGGCGAGCACGGCGAGCCCGTCGTGGACGCCGCCGCGCGAGCCGGGCAGGTTGACGACGACGGTGCGGCCGGCGACGCCCGCGAGCGCGCGGCTGAGGGCCGCGGTCGGGGTCGCGCCGCGACCGGCGGCGCGGATGGCCTCGGCGACGCCGGGCAGTTCCTGGTCGAGCACGGCACGGGTCGCCTCGGGGGTGCGGTCGCTCGGGTTCACGCCCGTGCCGCCGGTGGTGAGGATCACCGCGGGCGACTCCGCGACCGCCTGCCGGAGGGCCTCGGGGAGGTCGGCGTCGGCGACGACGCGCGGCGCGCCGGGCTCGAGTCCGCGTTCGGCCAGCCAGGCGGCGATCACCGGCCCGGTGGTGTCGTCGGCCGTGCCGGCGGCGGCCCGGGTCGAGGAGACGAGAACGACGGCACGGCGGGAGGGCGCGGCATCCGTCGGCTCGTCGGCATGGGCCGCGTCGGCGCCGGTCGCACCCGCGTCATCCGCTCGCCACACGCCGCGCTTGCCGCCGCGCTTCTCGACCAGGCGGACGCCGCCGAGGCTCGCCGCGGGATCGACGGCCTTCACCATGTCGTGCAGCGTCAGGCCGGCGACGGCGACGGCGGTGAGCGCCTCCATCTCGATGCCCGTGCGGGCGGTCGTCGAGACGGTCGCGCGGATCGTGATCGCGGCCTCGTCGAAGCCGAAGTCGATGGAGACGGCGTCGAGCGGGACGATGTGCGCGAGCGGGATGAGCTCGCTCGTGCGCTTGGCGCCCTGGATGCCGGCGATACGCGCGGTCGGCAGCACGTCGGCCTTCTTCAGTCCGTCGCTGCGCACGAGGCCGACCACCTCGGCGGTCGTGTCGAGCCGCCCCTCGGCGATCGCGACCCGGCGGGTGACGGGCTTGCCGCCGACGTCGACCATGCGCGCGCGGCCGTCGTCGTCGAGGTGGGTGAGCTCGCTCATAGGTCCACGGTATCGACCGGCTCGCCCGCGTCGAGGGCCTCGACCGCTTCCGGGACGACGATGAGCAGGTCGGAGGCCGCGAGCGCCGCCACCAGGTGCGAACCCGGCCCGCCGACGGGGAGCGCGCGGCCGTCGTCGGTGCGGCGACCGCGCAGGTACTGGCGACGGCCGGGGATGGAGCGCACGGGCTCGGCGAGCGGCATCCGCTCGGCGCGCGCGGGCGGCAGGCCGGCCACCGCGCGCAGCGTCGGCGCGACGACGAGCGCGAACGAGAGCTGGGCGCTCACGGGGTTGCCGGGGAAGCCGATGACGGGCACGCCGCGGTACACCGCGGTCGCCTGCGGACCGCCCGGTTGCATCGCGACGGAGCCGACCCACGCGCCGAGGGGCTCGAGCAGCTCGCGGACGACCTCGTAGGCGCCCTGCGAGATGCCGCCGCTGGTCAGGATGAGCTCGGCTCCCGCCTCGACGGCCGCGTCGAGCTCGGCCCGCAGGCCGTCGACGTCGTCGCGCACCCGCCCGGCGTGGACGACCACGGCGCCGGTCGCCCGGACGGCCGCCTCGAGCGCGACCCCGTTCGCGTCCGGGATCTCGCCCGGCCCGAGCGGTTCGCCCGGCGCCACGAGTTCGCTGCCGGTGCTCACGACCGCCACGCGCACGCGCTCGCGCACGAGCAGGCGGGTGAGGCCGGATGCCGCGGCGGCGGCGAGGTGCCGCGGGGCGAGCCGCACGCCCGCGGGCAGGACGTCGTCGCCCGCCGCGAGGTCGGAGCCGGCTTCGCGCACGTACTCTCCCGCCCGGCGGGCCCGGAGGATGCGCACGCCGTCGCCGTCGGGCTCGGTGTCCTCGACGGGCACGACCGCGTCGGCGCCGTCGGGCACGGGCGCGCCCGTCATGATCCGCACGGCGGTGCCGGCCGCGAGCGCCGCCGGTGCGCCGGGGGCTGCAGCGACCTCGCCGGAGACGGGGAGGACCACGGGCGCGGCGGCGACGTCGGTCGCGCGCACCGCGAACCCGTCCATCTGCGAGTTCCGGAACGGTGGCAGGTCGAGCGGCGACTCCACGGGCGAGGCCGTGATCCGCCCCAGCGCGTCGGCGAGCGCCACGACCTCCGAGGGGCGCGCGCCGAGGGGCGCGAGCAGCGACCGCACGAATCGGGCGTGCTCCTCCACCGGCATCCGCTCGCCCATCAGTACCGCACCACGCCCTCGTCGACGGTGCGCGACCAGGCGTCGATGCCGCCCGTGAGGTTGCGGACGTCGGCGAAGCCCGCGCCCGCGAGCATGCGGGCGGCGTACTCCGATCGCACCCCGAGGTGGCAGTACACGACGACGGATGCCGCGGGGTCGAGCTCGCCGAGCCGATCGCCGAGCTCGCCCAGGGGGATGAGCACCGACCCGTGGATGGCGGCGATCTCGACCTCCCACGGCTCGCGGACGTCGAGGAGAACGGGCGCCGAGCCGTCGGCGAGCTCCGCTGCGAGGGATCGGGCATCGACATCGGCCGTCACAGGTCTCGGGCGAGGCACCTCGGGTCCTCCACGACCGGCGGCGGCTCGGGCGGGGCCCGGGGGGCTGTCGTGGGCGGCGGCTGCGGCATCGCGGCGATACGCGATCTCCCGGGTGCGGCCCGAGAGCGCGTCGTAGACCGCGACCCGTCCGAGGAGCGGCTCGCCGATGCCCGTCAGCACCTTGAGCGCCTCGGTCGCCATGAGGCCCCCGGTCACGGTGCACACCGACGGGAGGATGCCGTCCACCTCGCAGCTCAGCCCGGCGTCGGCCGGGGGCTCGGGGAAGAGGTCGCGGTACGAGACGCCGCGCGCGTCCCAGCACACGCCGACCTGCCCGCCGAACCGCGCCGCCGAACCCCACACGAACGGGATGCCGGCGCGGGCCGCCGCGGCGTCGGCGGCGTAGCGGGTGCCGAGGTCGTCGGTGCCGTCGATCACGAGGTCCGCACCCGCGAGCAGTTCGTCGGCGCGCTCGTCGTCGAACCGGTGCGGCACGGCGACGACCTCCGTGTCGGGCGACAGCGCCGCCGCGGCATCCGCCGCCGAGTCGACCTTGGGCCGCCCGACGTCGGCCGGTTCGTGCAGGAGCTGCCGGTGCAGGTTGGTCTCGTCGACGCGGTCGTCGTCGACGATCGTGAGGCGACCCACGCCGGCCGCGACGAGGATGGGCACGACCGCGCTGCCGAGGCCGCCGGCGCCGAGCACGACCACGTGCGACTCGGCCAGGCGCTGCTGGCCGGCCGCGCCGAACCCGGGGAGGACGCGCTGCCGCGCGTACCGCGGCGAGGTGGGATCGAGTGGCGGCATGCGTCGATTCTCGCAGCCCGCGGACCACCCCGGACCGGAACGGAACTTGTCAACCCGTCCGTCTTGAGGCGCTCTCACAGGCGGGATTCCGGAAGAATAGTGGCATTGCGACCACGAGGGGGCCGCCGATGAGCCGGACGGAAGACGGATCACCGAAGCGCCACGCCGGCTTCGGGGACCTCGTCCGGGCCGCCCTGCCCCGCCGGCCCCGCTTCATGCGCGGGCCCCGGATCGCCGATCCGCTGCGAGCTCCGGTGATCCGGACGGAACGACTCCTGCTGCGCCCGCACCGGCTCGCCGACGCGCCCACATGGTACGCGTGGCAGTCCGACCCGGCCGTGATCGAGCATCTCTCATGGCCGCTGCGCACCCGCGCCGAGTCGTACCTGCACCTCATGCACCGCACGCACCACACCCGGCTCGAGCAGCTCAACGACTTCCTCGCCCTCGGCGTCGAGTACGACGGGCGCCTCGTGGGCGACGTGTCGCTGCACCTGCGCTCGCTCGAACCCGAGACGCGACGGCTCGAGATCGGCTGGCTCGTCGGCCCCGAATGGCAGGGCCGCGGGTTCGCCCGCGAGGCCGCCGAGGGGATGCTCGGGCTCGCGTTCTACCGCATGCACGCCGCGACGGTCGTCGCCATCATGACGATGGGCAACGAGGCCTCGCACCTGCTCGCCGTGCGACTCGGCTTCGAGGAGGCCGGCGAGACCGACGGCGACCGCGTGACGGTGCTCACCGCCGAGCGGTACCGCGCGATGCGCGGCGACCGGGCGACCGGTGAGCCCGCGACGGGCGAGGCCGCGACCGGCGACGAGACGATCCCTCCGGCCGCCTGAGTCAGCGCGGGGTGTCGAAGCGGATCTCGACCGGATCGGCGTCGGCGAGCTCGGCCCACGACCGGGCGGAGAACTTGAACTCCGCCACGGCGCACGTCGGCATGTGCTTGATCTCGGCCGAGAGCCGGAACGCCAGGTCCGACAGGCCCGGGTCGTGCGCCACCACGAGCGCCGTCGAGAGCCCGTCGTCGAGTTCCGCCACGATGTCGAGGATCGTCTCGGGCGACGAGCCGTAGAGCCGCTCGTCGAGGACGACCGCGGCGGGGTCGACGGCGAGCGCGGCCGCGAGCGCCTCGGCGGTGGTGCGCGCCCGCACGGCCGTGCTCGAGAGGATCGTGTCGGGGCTGGTGCCGCGCTCCCTCAGCCGTCGGCCCATCTCCGGGGCGTCGCGCCGGCCGCGGTCGTTGAGCGGCCGATCGTGGTCGGCGAGCGTCGGATCGGCCCACGCGGACTTCGCGTGACGGACGAGCACGAGGGTCTTCATGTGCCGAGTCTGCCACTGCTCGCCCGGCCCGCCAGGCCCGCGGCGAACTCGAGCACGCAGAGGGCGGCGAGGCGTACGGTCCGGCCGTCCGCGGCATCCGTCGTCGCGTCGATCTCGACGAGGTCGGCGCTGCGCACCCGACGGTCGAGCGCGGCCGCGCGCACGAGCGCCCGCAGCTCCCACGCCTGCACGCCGCCCGGGACCGACGCCGGGCAGGCCGGCGCGATCGAGCGGTCGCAGACGTCGACGTCGATGTCGAGGTGGATGGGGCCGCCGCCCGCCCCGGCGATCTCGAGCGCCTCGGCCATGACGAGCGACGGGTGCGCGCGGTGGTGCAGTTCGTCGCGGTGCACGACCGTGATGCCGAGCTCCTCGGCCCGTCGTCCGTACGCGGCGGAGTTGGCGAAGTCCTGGATGCCGATCTGGACGATCCGGCTCGGGTCGAGGCCGGCCTCGATGAGGCGGCGCACGGGCGAGCCGTTCGAGATACCGTCGCGGAGGTCGTGGTGGGCATCGATGGTGACGAGGCCGGCCGTGGCGAGGTCGGAACCCCAGGCGCCGAGCGCGGTGGCGACCGTGACCGAGTTGTCGCCGCCGAGCGCCATGAGCGCGTCGGACCGGCCGAGCACCCGGGCCACGCGGGCGCGGGTGACGGCCTCGCCGGCCTCGCCGTCGGGATCGGTCACGTCACCGGCGTCGACGAGGCGCAGGTCGCCCAGGTCGACGCTGCCGGCGGGGCGGTCGGAGCCGAGGTCGCGCGATCGGTCCGGCGCGAGGGCCGGACTGTAGCGACGCAGCGCCGCACGGATCGCGGCGGGCGTGGCATGCGCGGCCGTCGGCGAGAGCGAGGTCCGGAAGGCGGGGACGCCGAGCACCGCGAGGTCGGCGTGCTCGCCTGCGGCCATCGCGTCGAAGTCGGGCCAGTCGCCCGCGCGCGGCCAGAGCGGATCGTGCGACAGCGCCGTCTCGGTCATGGCCTCGACGGTAGCAACGCGGGAGCCCGCGTCGTCCGCCGCGCGGGGGCCGATGTCCGCGATCCCGGACGGTCGGGAATGCCCGCGCGTCGGAGACGTTGTGGTTAATACCCCCTAGGGGTATAGTTCCTCGCAGAGCAGGGAAGGCCATCATGGATACGCACCCCGAGACCCCCGCACACGACCGCCACGGCGGCGTCGACGCCGCCGCACTGCGCGACGACCACGAGAGCCAGGCCGGCCACGATCCGCACGCCGGCCACAATCCGCAGGGGGACCACGACGCGCACGCCGGCCACGATCCTCACGCCGGCCACGGCTCGCATGCCGGGCACGCAGGGCACGGCGACCACGTCGGCCAGTTCCGCCGACTGTTCTGGATCATGCTCGTCATCGCCGTCCCGACCATCGCCTTCTCAGGCATGTTCGCCGACCTCCTCGGCTACGAGCTGCCCGACACCCCCATCGTCATGTGGATCCCCCCGGTGCTCGGCACGGTCCTGTACTTCTGGGGCGGCTCGCCGTTCCTCACGGGAGCCTGGTCGGAGCTGAAGGCCCGCAAGCCCGGCATGATGCTCCTCATCGGCCTGGCCATCACGGTCGCCTACGTCGCCTCCCTCGGCGCGAGCCTCGGGTTCTTCCCCCATCACCTCGACTTCTGGTGGGAGCTGGCACTCCTCATCGTGATCATGCTGCTCGGCCACTGGATCGAGATGCGGTCGCTCGCCGCGACCTCGTCGGCGCTCGACGCGCTCGCGGCCCTGCTGCCGGACGAGGCCGAGCGTGTCACCGACGCGGGCATCGAGACCGTCTCCCCCGCCGAGCTCCAGCTCGGCGACGTGATCATCGTCCGGCCCGGCGGCCGCGTCCCCGCCGACGGCGACATCGTCGACGGCACGGCGGCGATGGACGAGTCGATGATCACCGGCGAGTCGCGCACCGTGAGTCGGGGGCCCGGCGAACGCGTCGTGGCCGGTACGGTCGCGACCGACACCGCCATCCGTGTGCGGGTCGCGGCCGTCGGCGACGACACGGCGCTCGCCGGCATCCAGCGGCTCGTCGCCGAGGCGCAGGCCTCCAGCTCGCGCGCCCAGCGCCTCGCCGACCGTGCCGCGGGCTGGCTGTTCTGGTTCGCGCTCGTCGCGGCGGCGATCACCGCGGTGGCGTGGGCCGTCGTCGGCCTGCCCGACGAGGGCGTCATCCACACCGTGACCGTGCTCGTGATCGCGTGCCCCCACGCGCTGGGGCTCGCCATCCCGCTCGTCGTGCAGATCGCGACCGAGCGCGCAGCCCGCGGCGGGGTCCTCGTGACCGACCGGCTCGCGCTCGAGACCATGCGCACCGTCGACGCCGTGCTCTTCGACAAGACCGGGACGCTGACCCGCGGCGAGCCCGCGGTGACCGATGCCGCGGCCGCCCCCGGCCACGACCTCGACGAGGTGCTCGCGCTCGCCGCCTCCGCGGAGCACGACTCCGAGCACCCGCTCGCGAAGGCCGTCGTGGCCGACGCCGAGCACCGTGGACTGCGGCTTCGCGCGGCATCCGGCTTCGCGGCGTCGGCCGCCGTGGGCGTGACCGCGCGCGTCGACGGCCGCGAGGTGCACGTGGGCGGTCCCGGACTGCTCGCCCGCGAGGGCCTGCCGGCGCTCCCCGAGTCAGCCGCGTGGGCCGAGCGCGGGTCGACCGTGCTGCACGTGGTCGTCGACGGCGAGGTGGCGGGCGCCCTCGCCCTGGCCGACGAGGTGCGTCCCGAGTCGCGCGAGGCCGTCGACGCGCTGCACGCGCTCGGCATCCAGGTCGTGATGATCACGGGCGACGCCGAGCCCGTCGCGCGCACCGTCGCCGCCGACCTCGGCATCGACCGGGTGTTCGCGGGCGTGCGCCCCGAGGACAAGGCCGCGAAGGTGCAGGAACTGCAGCGGGAGGGCCTGTCGGTCGCGATGGTCGGCGACGGCGTCAACGACGCCCCCGCCCTCGCGCAGGCCGACGTCGGCATCGCGATCGGCGCGGGCACGGATGTCGCGATCGCCTCGGCGGGCGTCATCCTCGCGTCGAGCGACCCGCGTTCGGTGCTGTCGGTGATCGAGCTCTCGCGGGCGTCGTACCGCAAGATGCAGCAGAACCTGTGGTGGGCGGCCGGGTACAACCTCGTGTCGGTCCCCCTCGCGGCGGGCGTGCTCGCCCCCATCGGGTTCGTGCTCCCGATGTCGGTGGGTGCGATCCTCATGTCGCTGTCGACGATCATCGTCGCCGCGAACGCGCAGCTGCTGCGCCGGCTCGACCTGCGACCCGAGGCGTCGGCGCGCGCCGTGCTCGAGCGCGCCTAGCACCGCAGCGTCCCGTCGTCGGGGGTGCACCATAGGCTCGGCAGCGTGGCCACCCTCGACGACGTCCGCCGCATCGCCCGCGCCCTCCCCGGCAGCGAGGAGCGGGTGACGACGGGCGGCGCCGCCTGGTTCGTGCGGGGTCGTCTCTACGCGTGGGAATGCCACCCGTGGCCGAGCATCCCCGACGACATGCGCGAGATCATCGCGTCCGAGCTCGTCGTCGGCGTCAAGGTGGGCGACCCGGTCGATGCGCTGGCCCTCGTCGAGATGGCGCCCGAGGTGTTCCTGCGCACCACGACCGCGTGGGGCGAGCCCAAGGTGGCGTTCCGGATGGCGCGGATCGATGCCGACCATCTCGGCGAGCTCGTCACCGAGGCCTGGCGCGTGCAGGCGCCGAAGTACCTCCGACGCGAGTTCGACGCCGCCGAGGCGGCACGCGCGGCCGACCTGCCGCGCGGCTGACGTCTCAGCGGGCCGGAGCCGCCGGAACCGCGAGGGCGAGCAGGTCGTTCACCGACGAGAGCACCGCGTCGTGCGGCGCCGCCTCGAGCTCGTCCCGTCGGGCCGTTCCCGTGAGCACGCCGACCACCCAGCCCGCTCCCGCGGCCCGGCCCGCCTCGAGCATGGGCAGGCCGTCGCCGGCGACGAGCACCTGTCGCACGTCGGACGTGCCGGTGAGCTCCATGGCGTGGTGCACGGCGTAGGGTGCGGGCGGCGCCACGGCCACCTCGTCGGCGCAGACCACGGCGTCGACGACGCCGAGCCCGTCGGATGCCGCCCCGACCCGCCAGCCCAGCGCAGCCAGGGTCGCCTCGGCCACCGAGCGGGTCGCCTCGCACACGAGCGCGATCCGCACACCGCGTCGCCGGAGTTCGAAGAGCGTCGCCTCGACCCCGCGGATCGGCTCCGGGGCGTTCGCGAAACCCGCGGCATCCGTCGACCGGCGCCGGATGGCGGCACCCTCGAAGCCGAGGACGGCGAGCGTGATCACCGGCGCCTCCCCTCGACCGGATGGGATCGACGCAGCGGCGTGCGCCGGTCGACCTCGTTCTCGATCGTGAAGGTCGCGAGCTCGGGTCGGTACCGGTCGTCCGCGAACGACAGCGGCCGCCGTGCCGTGTCGAAGGTGATGCGGCGTTCGCGCAGCAGCGGACTGCCCGCGCACACCTCGAGCGCCTCCGCATCGAGCGGGTTGGCGGCGACCGCGTCGATCGTGTGCCGCGCCCGCCGGAGGTCGACGCCCTTCGCGACGAGGTGCGCGTGCAGCGAACCCCGGTCGGCGTCCATGTCGGCGAGCAGGGCGCCGATGTCGGGGGCGAACGACGTGCGCTCGACCATGGTGGGCACGTCGTCGAGCAACCGGACGCGCACCACCTGCACCACCGACGCGCCCTCGTCGAGTCCGAGCACTCCCGCCACCGCCGAGGGGGCCGGCCTGCGCGCCGCCTCGATGGTGCGCTGGCCCGGCGTCCGCCCGATCGATCGCGCCCACTCGGTGAACGACGAGAACGTCGAGAACGGCTGCGAGGGCACCACGCGGGCCACGACCGGCGCGCGGCCGCGACCGCCGACGATGTAGCCCTCCTCGCGGAGCGCGAGCAGCGCCCGGCGGACGGGCCCGCGCGACGTGCCGAACTCGCGGCACAGCGCCGCCTCGCTCGGCAGCCGCATCCCGGCCGTCCAGGTGCCGCGCCCGATGCGCTCGCGGAGCGCATCGTGCACGCGTTCGTGGAGCGGCACCTCGGTCGACATGCATCGAACGTACGGACTCCGCCCCGCCCGTGCGGTGGGCGCGACACGACCGTCCGGTGAAGGTTCGGTGAACCCGCGGAGACCCGGCGCCGTGGTCGGGTGGCGTCAGTCGCCGAGCAGTTCCCGCATCTGCTCGATCTCGCCGGTCTGCGATTCGATGATCGACGCCGAGAGCTCGAGCGCCTCCGCGTTCTCCCCGGTCTGCTGGTGCTGCTCCGCCATGTCGATGGCGCCTTCGTGGTGCTCGATCATGCCCTCGAGGAACAACCGCTCGCCGTCGGCGCCGTCGGCCGCCTCGATCTCGTCCATCTCCTGCTCCGTGAGCATGCCGTCCATGCCGCCGTGCGCGCCATGGCCGCCGTCCATCATGCTCGGCATGCCCCACTCCTCGAGCCAGGCCTCCATCTGCTCGATCTCCGGCCCCTGGGCGGCCTTGATCTGCTCCGCGAGTTCCACCACCGCCGGGTCGACGCCGTCCTTGGCCAGGATCAGGTCGCTCATCTCGATCGCCTGTTCGTGGTGCGGGATCATCATCTGCGCGAACATGACGTCCCCGCGCGAGAAGTCGTCGCCCGATTGCGAGCTGCCGGGCATGCCGCCCATGCCGTCGCGGTCCCGATCGCGGTCGCCGTCGTTCGTCACGATGACGCAGCCGCTGAGGCCGAGGGCGAGGGCGACCGCCGTGGCGGCGGCGGCGAGGCGGCGCGCGCCCGCGGCGCGGACCGGGTATCGGGTGGACTGGCGCATGGGGAACCTCCGAGGTCGCGTCCGATACCCCTCAGGGTACTCCTCCGCGAGCCCCGGTGGCCCGGCAGACCTCAGGGCTACCGGCGCACGTCGACGGATGCCGCGGCATCCGTCGCCTCGGCCTGTCGCGCCGCACGCCGCGCGCGCCGTCGCTCGCGGGACCCCTCGACGAGGTCGTACAGCGCGGGCAGCACGAGCAGCGTGAGCACGGTCGACGACAGCAGCCCGCCGATCACGACGAGCGCGAGCGGCTGCGAGATGAACCCGCCGCTGCCCGTGATGCCCAGCGCGAGCGGCATGAGCGCGAAGATCGTCGCGAGCGCCGTCATGAGGATCGGCCGCAGTCGCCGCGAGGCGCCGTGGAGCAGCGCGTCACGGACGGTCATGCCGCGGTCGCGGTACTGGTTCACGAGGTCGATGAGCACGATCGCGTTCGTCACCACGATGCCGATGAGCATGAGCACGCCGACCAGCGACGCGACGCCGAGCGGGATCCCCGTCACGACCTGCAGCAGGATCGCGCCCGTCGCGGCGAACGGCACCGAGACGAGCAGCAGCAGCGGCTGCAGCAGCGACCGGAACGTGGCCACCATGACGATGTAGACGATGAGGATCGCGGCGAGGAGGGCGAGTCCGAGCTGGGAGAACGACTCCTGCTGGTCGGCCGTGACGCCGCCGATGGACGCCGAGGTGCCGTCGGGCAGGTCGACCGCATCGACCGCGGCCTGCACCTCGGCGCTCGCGGTGCCGAGGTCGTCGCCGTCGGGCGTGGCCGCGACGGTCGCGCTGCGCAGCCCCTTCACGGTCGTCACGGAGGCCGGACCTTCGGCCTGCTCCACGGTCGCGAGCGAGTCGAGCCGGACCGTGCCGGTCGGCGTCGGCACCGGCAGGGCCGAGAGCGCCTCGACCGTCGTCGGCGGTTCCTCCGCCGCGAGGTAGATGGTGAGGGTCTGCTCCTCGATCACGATCGACCCCGCCGCCTGCGGCTGCATCGACGCCGAGACGATGCCGCTGAGCGCCGCCTCCGAGTAGCCCGCCTCGGCCGCCGCCGCGCGGTCGACCGAGACCGCGATGTACGGCTGCGACGCCTCGAGGTTCGAGGTGACCTGGGTGAGCGAATCGAGGCCCGCGAGCTCGTCGACCACTGCCTGCGTCGCGTCCCGCAGGTCCTCCTGGTTCGACGCGGTGATGTCGACCTCGATGTCGCTCGAGGCGCCGAACCCGCTCTGCACGGCGAGCGTGATCTCGCCGACGTCGTCGAGCTCCTCGAGTTCGGCGCGCACCTCGGCCTGCAGGGCGGCCTGGTCGGCACCCTCGTCGGTGGTGACGTTGTAGGCGATGGTGTTGCCGCTGCCGCCGAACGCGGCGAGCGCCCCGCCGCCGGTCGACGTGCCGATCGAGGTCTGCACGGTCTCGACGCCCTCGACGCCGCGGATGGCCTCCTCGACCGGCTCGGACGCGCTGGCGAGGAATTCCAGGCTCGAGCCCACCGGCAGCTCCTGGGTCACCCGGAAGGTGTTCTGGCCGCTGTCGCCGAGGAAGTTCGTCTTCATGAACGGCGCGAGCGCGACGGTCCCGGCGAGCACGAACACCGCGGCGATGATCGTGATGGCCGAGTGCCGCAGGGTCCACCCGAGCACCGGCAGGTAGCCTTTCTGCAGTCGCGACGGGTGCTCCAGCTCGTCGACCGCGCCGGCGCGCGGGGGTGCAGCGGATGCCGCGGGGCCGGCCGCCGCCGCGCCGGCCTTCGGCCGCAGCCCGGTGCCGCCGTCGGCGTCGCGGAGCTCGGGCGCGAGCCACACGTCGTCGACGAACGCGGCCGCGGCAGCGGCATCCGCTTCGGTCTGGCCCTTGGCGGGCTTGGCCGGCTTGAGGAACCAGTACGCGAGCACCGGCACGATCGTGAGCGACACGAGCAGCGACGCGAGCAGCGCGATGGTGACCGTCAGCGAGAACGGACGGAACAGCTCGCCCGTGACGCCCTCGACGAGCGCGATCGGCAGGAACACCGCGACGGTCGTGATCGTGGACGCCGTGATGGCGCCCGCGACCTCGCGGACGGCGTGGATGATCGTCGACGCCTTGTCGACGCCCGCGACGTAGTGCCGCTTGATGTTCTCGATGACGACGATCGAGTCGTCGACGACGCGTCCGATCGAGATGGTCAGCGCGCCGAGCGTGAGGATGTTCAGCGTGTAGTCGGCCGCCTGGAGGCCGATGAACGTGATGAGCACCGACGTCGGGATCGAGATCGCGGTGACGAGCGTCGCGCGCACCGACAGCAGGAACACGAGGATCACGAGGACCGCGAACACGAGGCCGAGGGTGCCCTCGACCGCGAGCGTCTCGATGGAGCGTTCGATGTACGGCGCCTGGTCGAACACGACCGTGAACTCGGCGCCGGGATTGGTGGTGTCGAGCGCGGCCTGCAGGTCGGGCAGCGCCGCCGCGATCGCGTTCGAGACCTCGACCGTGTTGGCCGAGGGCAGCTTGGTGATCGAGATGGCGAGCGCGGGCTCGCCGTTCACGCGCGAGATGCTCGCCTGCGGGTTGGCCGTGAGCTCGACGGATGCCACGTCGCCGATGGTCAACGCGACGGGCACGGCGACCGTGCCCGTGCCGGCGTCGACGCCGGGGACGCCCTCCACTCCCGGGAAGGCGCCGTCGCCTTCGCCCTCGGGGAACTCCGGAGCCGGCTGCTGCTCGGTCGCGCCGAGCAGCGGGAGCGCGGCGACCTCCTCGACACTGCCGAGCCGCGTGCCCGCCTGCACCGCGAACGTCGAGTCGCCCTCGGTGATCTGGCCGGCGGGCAGGAGGACGCCGCTCTGGGCGAGCGCGTCGCGGATGGCCTGCGTCGTGAGCCCGTACTGCGCGAGCGCCGCGGGATCCGGCGTGATGACGACTCGTCGTCCCTGGTCGCCGACGAGGGTCGCCTCGCGCACCCCGTCGATGTCGCGGAGCTCGGGCAGCGTCGTGCGGGTGATCTCGTCGGAGAGCGTCGACGGATCGTCGGCCCCGGTGACGGCCACGGCGGTGACGGGCAGGTCGTCGAAGCTGAACGCGATGACCTGCGGGTCGACGTCGTCGGGCAGTTGCGGCGCGATCCGGTTCACCGCCGAGAGCAGCTTCTGCTCGGCGAAGGCGAGGTCGGTCCCGAAGGTGAAGCTCGCGACCACGCGGGAGACGCCCGTCGAACTCGTCGTCGACGTGGAATCGAGGCCGCTGATGCCCTGGATCGCCGTCTCGATCGGCGTGGAGACGTCGGCGTTCACGACATCCGGCGACGCCCCCGGGTACGCGGTGATGATGCTGAGCTGCGGCAGCTGGATCGACGGCGCCAGTTCCTGCTTCAGGTTCGTGAGCGCGATGCCCCCGAAGATCCCGACCACGATCGTGACGAGCGCGATGAGGGCGCGGTTTCGCATGCTGAGCTTCGCGAGCAGGGACATGGTGTCGATTCTCGCAGCGGACGAGGGGCCCCGAAGTCCTCCGAAAGTGGGATTCGACCGCCGGAGGGGGTGGAATCCCATCCGAATGGACGGTAACCTCCGAATCACGTATGACCAGGGGGTGGCGCATGCGAACGGCGATCGCGGTGAACCGCACGCCACTGCTGCGCGCCGCGCTCCTCGGTTCGGGCCTCGCGGCCGCATGGGTCGTCGTGAGCCTCGCCGCCGGCCCGTCGAGCGCATCGGCCGAGGAGAACCCCAAGGGGCTCCTCGGAACCGTCGGCTCGGTGGTCGGCACCGTCGGCGGCACCGTCGACACCGTGGTCGACGAGGTGGTCGACCCGGTCGTCACCTCGGTCACCGCGCCCGTGACCACGACCGTCGAGGCCGTCCAGCCGGTCGCTCCGGCGCCCGCGCAACCGGTGGTCGAGGCGGTTCCGGTCGTCGTCGACACGGTGATGGATGCCGCATCCGGCGCCGTCGACGACGTGGATGCCGTGGCCTCCGAGACGGTCGCCGAGGTCGCCGGAACCGTGGGCGACGTCGCGGGCTCGAGCCCGGTCGGCTCGCTCGTCGACACGTGGGACACCACGGTCGGGCTGCTGCCGATCGTCGGGCCGGTGCTCGACGACGCCCCCCTCGACGGGCTCCTGGGCCCGGTCGCGGGCGGAGTCGACGACGCGCTCGGCACGGTCGTGGGTCGCTTCGGCCCGCTGCCCGACGGCGGCGTGCTCCCCTCGCTTCCCGACCTCGGCATCGCGCCCGGGTCGACGGAGGCCGTCGTGCCGCTCCCGGTGGAGACCGGCGGTGCGGTGCTCGTCGTGGCGGAGTCGAGCGTCGACGCCCAGTCCGGCGCACCGCCGGGCGACGACTCGGCGACTCCTGCGGCGGCCCTCACCTCCGACTCCGGTCCGCCGGGCACCGCACCGCCGCTCGGCGCGCTCGCGCCGGCCCCCGGTCTCGCCGGGGGCGCCGGCACGCCCGCGGGCGGCTCGACCTCCGGTTCGGCAGGATCCGGCGGCATCGCCGGCTCCGACGCGGCCTCGGCCGCCCACGATCTCGACGCCATGGCGTCCCTGGTGCTCCACGCGGTCGACGACGCGCTGCCGTCGTCGCCGATCTACGACACCGACACCACCCCTGACTGACGGGTGCCGTTCCGCCGCTCCGCCGGCGGAAGACGGTCGCCGCTGCCATCCGGCAGCGCGCACACCCAACCAGTTCAGGAGTAGGAATCATGAAGCGATACGTTTCGAGGGCGCTGTACGCGACCCTCTTCACCGGGGGGCTCATGCTCCTCGGAGCGGGCGTGGCCCACGCCTCGGAGACGACCGGCGAGGACGGCATCGCCTCCGGCACGCAGGCCGGGATCGCCGTCGAGCTGCCCGTCACCATCGGCGGCAACGCGATCTCGGTGGCGGGCGACTCGACGTCGTCGGACGCCTCGACGGGCGCATCCGCGGGTGACGCCGGCTCCGGCGGATCCCAGCCCGTGGCCGTGACCTCCGGTGAGGACGGCGTCGGGTCCGGCAGCCAGGCGATCGTCGAGGTGGCCGCGCCGGTGACCGTGAGCGGCAACGCCGTCTCGGTCGCGGGCGACTCCTCGTCGAGCGGTGCGAGCACCGAGACCTCGTCGAGCGGCGGTTCGGGCGGCACGGATGCCACCACCAGCGGTGATGGCTCTGCCGCCGGCGGAACGCAGGGCGTCGCCGACGTCGCGGCACCCGTCACCGTCGGCGGCAACGCCATCTCCGTCCTCGGCGACTCCTCCTCGGAGGGCGCCGACACCGCGGTCCAGCCCGGCGCGGGCACCGGATCCGGCACGGACGCGGGCACCAACGGTGAGGACTCGGTCCTCGGCGGCACCCAGATCGTGCCCGGCGCCACCGCGCCGGTCACCGTCGGCGGCAACGCCATCTCCGTCCTCGGCGACTCGTCGTCGGAGGGCGCCGAGACCGGCACCACCACCGGCACGGGCACGGGATCGGGCTCGGACGCGGGCACCAACGGTGAGGACTCGGTCCTCGGCGGCACCCAGATCGTGCCCGGCGCCACCGCGCCGGTCACCGTCGGCGGCAACGCCATCTCCGTCCTCGGCGACTCCTCCTCGGAGGGCGCCGGCACCGCGGTCCAGCCCGGCACGGGCACCGGCAACGGCGCGGGCACCAACGGTGAGGACTCCATCCTCGGCGGCACCCAGATCGTGCCCGGCGTCTCGCTCCCGATCACGGCCGGCGGCAACGCCGTCTCCGTGATCGGCGACTCGTCGACCGGCGGCTCGAGCACGGACGTGACCCCGGGAACGCCGGGAACGCCGGGAACCCCCGGCACCCCTGGCACCCCGGGAACCCCCGGCACGCCTGGAACCCCCGGAACCCCCGGTACTCCGGGAACCCCCGGCACGCCCGGTGAGGGTGGCGCCGCACTTCCGGGCGCCGCGCCGTCGAGCGTCATGACGTCGGGCACCGTTGCGGCGGGCATGACCACCGCACCCTCGGCCCTCGCGTCCACCGGCGCGGAGACCGGCGGGCTCGGACTCGCGGCGCTCCTGCTGGTCCTCGCCGGCATGCTCCTCGTGGGCTACCGGCGCATGGCGGCGGCACGGGACTGATCGGGTGACACGCCCTCGGCCGGGCAGGTACGGCGAACCCGCCGCCTGCCCGGCCGTCGGGCTGCCCGCGAGGCGCCCGGTGCGACCCGGGCGAGTCAGACGACCGCGGCGAGCACGCTCTGGTCGGGCACGGGCGTGCGGGCGAGCGAGCCCCACGCCCGCGCGAGCGCCTGCACCGCGGCATCCGTCACCTCGGGCGGGTAGCAGATCGGCAACCGCAGGAAGCGCTCGAAGGCGCCGTCGATGCCGAACCTCGGCCCCGCAGCGACGATGAGCCCTTCGGTGCGTGCGGCGAGCGCGAGCTGGGAGCTGACGGGCGCTCCGAGGCCGACCCAGGTGACGATGCCGCCGTCGACGTGCGGCACGTGCCAGCCGGGGAACGCGTCGGCGAGGAGGGACTCGAGGTGCTCCCGCCCGGCGCGCAACTGCTCCCGGCGGAGCTCGAGGACGTCGTCCATCCGTCCGAGCAGGCGCGCCACGATGAGCTGTTCGAGGATGGGCGTGCCGAGGTCGCCCGGCGAACGCACCGCGAGCAGGCGACGGATCAGCGGCCGGTCGGCGCGGATCCACCCCACGCGGATGCCGCCCCAGACCGTCTTGCCGACCGAGCCGACCATGACGGCGTTGCCGTACGCGGCGAGGGGCAGCGGGTGCTCGGCACGGTCGATGTCGAGTTCGGCGGTCGTCTCGTCGGCCACGACGACGGTGCCCTGGCGCGCTGCGGCGTCGAGCACGCGCTCCCGCGCCTCGGCGCTCAGCGACCGGCCTGTCGGGTTCTGGAAGTCGGGCATGAGGTACGCGGCGACCGGGTTGGCGTGACGGATGGCGCGCACGAGGTCGTCGGCCTCGTCGACCGGACCGAATCCCTCGGGGCCGACGTCGTGCGGGGCGACGGCGACCGGCACCAGCCGGGCGCCGGACCCGCGCAGCGCCTCGTACGCGTGCGGGTAGGTGGGCGCTTCGATGAGCGCGCGGTCGCCGCGGCCGACGAGCGCCCGCGACAGCAATGCGATGGCATGCTGCGCGCCGATCGTGACCATGATCTGCTCGGGGCTCGTCGGAAGGCCCCGCGACGTGTACCGGTCGGCGATCGCGGCCCGCAGCGCGGGCGTACCGATCGGGTCGAAGCCGGGGTCGCCGAGGTGCGCGGGCAGCTCGTCGACGGCCTCGCGCGCGACATCCGCGAGCCAGGGCAGCGCGGGCGGCGCCGCCTTCGAGAAGTCGACGTAGTCGGCGGCCGGCGGTGCCGGCAGGACCGCCGGCGCGCCGGGCAGCCGCGCCACGCTGCCGGAGCCGCGCACGCTGTGCAGCAGGTGCTGCTCGCGCAGTTCGCGGTACGCCGCGGTGACGGTCGTGCGGCTGAGGCCCAGCCGCTCGGCGAGGTCGCGCTCGGCGGGGAGCCGCGTGCCGACGGGGATCCGCCCGTCGAGCACCAGCAGCCTGATGCGATCGGCGAGGGCGCGGTAGGCGCTGCCGCCGCTCGAGCGCCAGTCGCCGAGGAGGGTGTCGAGCGCGCGGGCGCTCAGGGTGGCATCCATGGTGGAGCCACCATAGGCGAATTGGCTCTTTGCGGGAAGGCCAATCGGGGGATTGGATTGGGACCATGTCGCTCCGCACGCTCCGCGGCCTCCGCACCGCCGACCCCGCGCCGGTCTTCGCGCGCCGCCTGGTGCAGCTCGTCGTCGGCCTGTACCTCTACGGGCTCGGCATCGCGCTCATCGTGCGCGGCGAACTCGGCGTGGCCCCGTGGGACGTGCTCACCCAGGGCATCGCCAAGCAGACCGGCCTCGGCTTCGGCCTCATCACCATCATCACGAGCGGCGTGGTGCTGCTCCTGTGGATCCCGATCCGCCAGAAGCCGGGCTTCGGCACCGTCATGAACGCGCTGCTCGTGGGTCCGTTCGCCGACCTGTCGCTGTGGATGATCCCGACCGGCCTCGACCTGTGGGCGCGCATCGTCATGCTGCTCGGCGGGATCGTCGTGCTCGCCGTCGCGACCGGCCTCTACATCGGCGCGCACTTCGGCCCCGGCCCCCGCGACGGCCTCATGACGGGCCTGCATCGCCGAACCGGATGGCGCATCTGGGTCGTCCGCACCGGCATCGAGGTGACCGTCCTGGTCACGGGCTTCCTGCTCGGCGGCAACGTGGGCATCGGCACGCTGGCGTTCGCCCTCCTGATCGGGCCCCTGTGCGGCTACACGATCCCGATGTTCGCGGTGAAGCGGCGGGCGACGGATGGCACGGAGCCGGCGGCGGTCCGGGACCGGGACATCCCGGACCCCGCCACCGATCCGTCGCCGGCGCAGGCCTGAGCGCCCGAGCGACGCCGTCGCCGGCAGGTGGCGGATCCGCCACCTGCCGTCCATCGACCCGGGTGGATAGCGTCGCAGCCAGGACGTCGCGAGGCAGGTTCGCCGGGAACCGTGCGAGCCGCGCGACCCACCGGAGGGGGAAGTCATGCGCGCACGCGCCATCATCATCGGAGCCGCCGGGCTCGCCGTCATCGGCTCGATCGGCATCGCCGGACCGGCCGTCGCGGCCGAGAACGGGCCGAACCCCAACGCGTCGTGCGTCGGGGTGGTCTTCCAGCCGCAGGCCGCCGGGAGCCCCGGGGCGATCGCTGCCCGCGTCGCCGAGATCAAGGGCTTCGGATTCGGCAGCTTCGGCTCCATCATCGGCGGCTGGTTCGTCCACCAGGAGGACTGCTACGGCTGAGCGGGCCGGCACGCCCGCGCGACGCGCGGATGCCGCGGGGCGCGCTCCCGCGGCATCCGCCTACAGGTTCGCCTCGGCGAACGTGCGCAGTGCGTCGCGCACGAAGGCGGCCCCCGCCTCGCCGCCGTAGTTGGCCGCGAAGCGGTCGTCGGCCACGTACATCTCGCCGAGGCCGATGACGTAGCCCTTCACGTCGCCGCCCGGCTGGGCGGCCGGCGTGCCGGGCACCCCGGTCAGCCACTCGACGTGACGCCGGGCGAGCTCCTGGGCCTCCTCGCCGTCGGGCGCGACGCCCGACTCGGCGGCGGCGATCCAGTCGCGACCGAGTGCGGCGGTGCGCTCCTTCCACGCCTGCCGCTCGTCGTCGCGCAGGCCGCGCCACCAGCGGTCGCCCTGCGCGTACGCCTCGGTGCCCCAGCGCTGCTCGACCTCGTCGCGGTACTGCGTGTGGTCGAACCCGTCGAACATGTCCTTCGCCATGATCTGTTCACCTCCCTCCAATGCCTCGATGGTCCGTTCGACCGACGCGACCTGTCGCGCCAGCCGGTCCTGCTCCTGCCGCAGCCACTCGAGGTGCCTCGCGAGCGCACGCGATTCGTCGCGCTGCCCGTCGAGCACCTCCGCGATGGCCGGCAGGCCGAGCCCGAGCTCGCGCAGCAGCAGGATGCGCTGCAGCCGCACGAGCGCGGCTCGGTCGTAGTAGCGGTAGCCGTTGGATCCGATGCGCGCGGGTTCGAGCAGCCCGATGTCGTCGTAGTGACGCAGGGTGCGGCTCGTGGTGCCCGCGAGCCGGGCGACCTCCTGGATCGACCAGTCCATGCGCGTCTCCTCTCCTCCGGCATCCGCTTCACCCCGATGCTAGAAGTTGACGCCGCGTCAAGGTCAAGCGGATGCCGCGGCCCGACCCTTGACCTCGTTGCACACGCGATATATCGTGACTTGCGAACAACGCGATATATCGCGAAACGCGCCCGTCGGGCGCCGGCGGAGCGGCATCCGCTCGCCCAGGAACGAAGGAGCACCGCATGGCCATCGAGAAGTGGGTCGTGAACCCCGGCGAGACCCGGGTCATCGATCTCGAGCTCGTCCGCAAGCTGAAGGTCAGCCTCATCGGCGGCAAGGTCGACATCATCGCGCACGACGAACCCGGCGCCCGGGTCGAGGTGTCGAGCGTCACCGGCAAGGACCTGCTGATCCAGATCGACGGCGACTCGCTCGAGATCGACCACCCGCAGCTGCGGTGGGACAACTTCATCGAGGTCTTCAAGGGCTTCCGAGGCAGTGCGAAGGCCGAGATCTCGATCCTCGCGCCGCGCGCGGTCGCGATGAAGCTCGGCGTCGTCTCGGGCGACGCGCTCGTGTCGGGCTTCGACAACGACGGCAAGTTCAGCGCCGTCAACGGCGACCTCGTGATCGACAACCACGCCGGCGACATCGAGTGCTCGAGCGTCTCGGGCGAGGTCTCGGTCGGCGACCACACCGGCCGCGTCGTCGCCCACACCGTCTCGGGTGACGTGACCGTCACGGGCGAGGTCGGCTCGTTCAAGGCCGACACCGTCTCGGGCGACATGATCCTCGACGTGCGCGGAACCCCCAGCCGCGTCGACACGAACACCGTGTCGGGCGACCTCACCGTGCGCTTCGACGCCGGCAGCGGCGCCCGCTACCGGGTCAACACGGTCAGCGGCTCGCTCCTGCTCGACGACACCCAGATGCGCGGCATGCTCGGCAAGGGCTTCGAGCGCATCACGGGCGAGCTGCAGGGCACCTGGCTCGACCTCGCCGCCAACAGCGTCTCCGGGAACATCTCGGTGATCCGCCGCCAGACCGCGGGGGCCACCGCCGACACGGGCGAGGCATCCGCATGACGCCGCCCGTCTTCGCCCACGGCAACCTGCGCCTCTACCTGCTCGCGCTGCTCGAGGAGCAGCCGCGACACGGGTACGAGCTCATCCAGGCCCTGTCCGAGCGCTTCGGCGGAACCTACTCGCCGAGCGCCGGCACCATCTACCCCCGGCTCGCGAAGCTCGAGGAGGAGGGGCTCGTCTCAAAGCGCACCGACGGTCGCAAGTCGGTCTACGAGATCACCGACGCCGGTCGTGCCGAGCTCGAGTCGCGCCGCCACGAGCTCGACGCGATCGAGGATGACGTGACCGACTCGGTCCGCCGCCTCGCGCAGGGCGTGCGAGCCGAGGTGGATGCCGCGATGCGCACGCTGCGCGCCGAACTCGCCAACGCCGCGCGCGAGGCGAAGAAGGCCGCGTCCACCGAGCACCCGACCCCGCAGCCGAGCGCGGACGCCACCCGCGCCGTCCACGAGGCCGACCTCGCGATCACCGAGTTCCGGCAGCAGATCCGGCGCGAGCTGCGCAGCCAGGCCAACCGTGGCCGGGTCGACGCCGACACCGTCGCACTGCTGCGCTCGCGCCTCGCCGACGTCCGCGCCGAGGTGCTGCAGGAGCTCGCCCAGCGCTGACCGCACGGCGTCCGCCGCCATCGGCCGGGCAGGGGACCCGCATCATGACCGCTCCCGAGTCGCGGCATGATGCGGGTCCTCCTGCGTTCGCGGCGGGCCGCAAGGCCGGCTTCCGGCTCCTGGGTGAGGCCGCCTTCGAGGTCGCGAACGGGCGCGTGCTGCACGCGAACGACTGGGTCGCCGACCTCGTCGCCACCGCTCGCTAGGTGTACTCGGTCAGCTGGTTGGTGACACTCGGCTGATTGGGGGTTGGT
>NZ_JALPSX010000014.1:0-107206 GCF_023217995.1 Agromyces sp. C10
CACGGGAGTCCGGCCGCGATGAGCTCGTCGCGCAGGCCGACCGCCCCGCCGGTGACGTCCGACCAAGTCCAGCGAGCGACCTCGCGTCCGTGGTGGCGCTTGAGGCGGCGCTCGCGCTCCTTCTCGCGCCACAGCACCTCCGCCGGCAGCGCGCCCCGCAGGTACTCGTCCGCCGAGTACTTGACGAAACCGTCGAACTCCCGCTGACGCCGAACTCCGGCCAGTCGAAGTCCACGACGGCCACCGAACCGTCCGGGTCGACGAATCGGCGTTGCAGCAGCGGCGGCGGGAACCCGAGGAGGTGGATGTGCGCCCGGCTGAGGGATTCGCCGGCACTCGCCGCCAGTGGGTCGCCGAGTTCGATCGCCCTGCGCGCCGTTCGGGTCCCGCGTCCGGCCGATGTCACCAGCTCGACCAGGTCATCCCGGCGCACCCCGCCGAGCCGGATCGGATCGGCGGACCGCACCTGCCCGTCGACGAACCGCCACGGCAACGTGCGGGTCGCGGGTCGCAGGGCCGCGTCGACGGCGGCCATCGCCGCCGGAAACGCTCGGGAGCGGGCGAGGTCGGCGGTGGTCCGCGCGAGGTCGGTGGTGCGAACCCCGTGCACTCGAGTCACCTGGTCTTCCCGCAGGACTCCCCGGTACCACCGGACGGCCGTCGATGATGCGGGCGGCGTGCGATCGGTGGTCGACAGGTGGACCCAGGAGGGGAGCGGGCGAGCCGTCGGCAGGCCGAGCAGCAGGGCAGCGCTCTCGCCCACCAGCACGGGGTCGTCCGGGCGTCGCCGAAGCGTGGCCGCGATCTGCAGGAGGTGCCGCTGCTCCGGTGTCAGCGCCATCCATGCCGAGCGCTCGGCGTACGCCCCGGGTAGGACGCGAAGCAGCTCTCCGTTCGCGGCTTCGCGCTGCAATCGCCGAGCGGATCGGCCCGACCCCAGCTCGTCGGCGACGTAGGAGATCGGAATGGGGAACTCGTGAGCCGTCATGCGCCCACGCTCGCGAGTCCCGCTGCACGGCGCGGGCGTCCCGGCGGCATCTGTGCGCCCCCGCCGCGGATGCCGGGTTGGGCAGGAGCAGTGGGCGCGAGCGCGCGTCTCCACGACGGGCGCGCGACCGCGGCCACGCGCGCTCGTCGCGAACCTGCGCGCTCAGACTTGGTCGGGCGAGCGCGGGCGGGGGGAGGGGAGCGGGTCAGGCCTCGCCGCGGGCGGCCCACCAGGCGAGGAGGCGCTCGCGTGCGGCATCCGTGCCGATGGGGCCCTCGTCGAGCCGCACGTCGAGGAGGTACTTGTACGCCTCGCCGACCACCGGCCCCGGACGGATGCCGAGCGTCGCCATGATCTCCTGCCCGTCGAGCTCGGGGCGGACTGCGGCGAGCTCCTCCTCCTCCGCGAGGCGGGCGATGCGCTCCTCGAGGTCGTCGTACGCGAAGCCGAGGCGGTCGGCCTTGCGGCGGTTGCGCGTCGTGACATCCGCTCGGGTGAGGATGTGCAGGCGCTCGAGCTGGTCGCCGGCGTCGCGCACGTAGCGGCGCACCGCCGAGTCGGACCACGCGCCGTCCGTGTAGCCGAAGAACCGCAGGTGCAGCTCGATCAGGCGCGCGACCGCCTTGATGGTGTCGTTGTCGAACCGAAGTTCGCGCAGGCGCTTCTTGGCGAGCTTGGCGCCGACGATGTCGTGGTGGTGGAACGACACGGCCCCGCCCGGCTCGAGCCGGCGCGTGGCGGGCTTGCCGATGTCGTGCAGCAACGCGGCGAGTCGCACGACGAGGTCCGGCGACTCGAGCCGACCGCGCGACACCTCGTAGTCGATGGCCTGGTCGAGCACCGTGAGCGAGTGCTCGTAGACGTCCTTGTGGTGGTGGTGCTCGTCGATCTCGAGCTTCAGGGCGGGGATCTCGGGCAGCACGCGCGCGGCGATCCCGGTGTCGACGAGCAGGCGGATGCCGCGCCGCGGGGCATCGGTGCAGAGCAGCTTCGACAGCTCGTCGCGCACGCGCTCCGCCGAGATGCGGTCGATCTCGGGGGCGAGCGCCGACATCGCCGCGAGGGTGCCCTCCTCGACCTCGAACCCGAGCTGGGACGCGAAGCGTGCGGCGCGCATCATCCGCAGCGGGTCGTCGCCGAACGACACCTCGGGCTCGGACGGCGTGCGGAGGACGCCGGCGATGAGGTCCTCGACGCCGCCCGACGGGTCGACCAGCGCGATCTGCGGCAGGCGCAGCGCGAGCGCGTTGACGGTGAAGTCGCGGCGGACGAGGTCGTCCTCGAGCGAGGTGCCGAAGACGACCTCGGGCTTGCGGGACGTGCCGTCGTACGCGTCCGCGCGGTACGTGGTGATCTCGACCGTGTGGCCGTGGACCTTCGCCCCGATGGTGCCGAAGTCGCGGCCGATGTCCCAGTGCGCCTCGGCGATGGGCTTGACGACCTCGAGGATCTCGTCGGGCGTGGCATCCGTGGTGAAGTCGAGGTCGTTGGTGCCGCGACCGAGGAACGCGTCGCGCACCGGCCCGCCCACGAGCGCGAGCTCGTACCCGGCGGCGGCGAACGCCTCGGCGAGCTTCGCGACGGTCGGCGAGGCCGCGAGACCACTGAGGCGGTCGAGGGCCTGCGCCACGCTCTGCATTGCTCCATGTTAGGCAGGGCGGCGAGGGCGATGCGTCGCGCGCCCGGCCCGCGAACCGGGGGCGGGCCGCCGAGACGTGGGTGACGGATGCCGCGAGGCGAACGGTGACGGACGCCCCATCCACACCCGACGGGCTCAGGGACGGCACGCCGTAGAATCGCTCGCATGCCGGCCGAGTCGACCACTCCTCGACGCCTCCGCCGACTCCTCGCCTTCACCGCGTCCGCGGCGATGTCCGCGCTCGTCGCGATGGGCGCCGCGGCTCCTGCCGCGGCAGCGTCCGCCGCCGCAGGCGTCGGTCCCGGCGGCCTCGGCGTCGTCGGCGTCGTCGCGCCCGCCGCACGGAACGGGTCGGGCCTGACGGCCGAGGCGACGGAGGACGGGGTGCGCGTCAGCGTGGCCCCCGCGGGTGCGACGGCCGTCGTCGCGGGGGCGGGCATCGACGTGGTCGTCGAGGTCGTCAACCGCACCGGCGAGGCGCTCGGCGCCGGCACGATCGCGCTGGACGTCGCGACGTCGGCGGTCTCCGACGCCG
Source organism: Agromyces sp. C10 (assembly GCF_023217995.1). Lineage (NCBI taxonomy): Bacteria > Bacillati > Actinomycetota > Actinomycetes > Micrococcales > Microbacteriaceae > Agromyces > Agromyces sp. C10. The sequence goes on from NZ_JALPSX010000014.1 coordinate 3,163, forward strand.
CGGACGTCGACGCCTGGTCCACGGGCGACTCCGCGGAGCGGCCCGAGGCGCGACGCGTCGCCGAGCGGGCCTCGGCCTCGCTGGCCGCCGGTGCCGCGACGACGCTCACGTTCACCATCCCACCGGATGCCACGGGGGAGTCCTGGCCCGCCGTGGGCGTCGCCGCGTCGCTCGAGATCGACGGCGACACGGTCGCCGCATCCACGTCGGTGCTCGCGAACTCGCGGGTCCCCGCCGCCGACCCGGTTGGCCTCGCGCTCGCGTACCCGCTCACGACGCCGCCGATCGAGGAGGGCCTGATCCCGGCGGAGCGCCTCGAGGCGTGGACGGCGCCGACCGGCGCGCTCACCCGCCAGTTGGAGGCGGTCTCCGGCGCCGCCGTCGCGATCGGCGTCGATCCCCGGATCCCCGCGTCGATCCGCGTGCTCGGCTCGTCCGCCCCGCAGACCGCCGTCGAGTGGCTCGCCGAGCTCGAGCGGATGCCGAACGAGGTGTTCCCGCTCGCCTACGCCGACGCCGACCTCGCCGCGCAGGCGCAGGCCGGGCTGGACGCGCCGCTCGAGCCGCTCGGCTTCGACGATGCGATCGACCCGGCCGACTTCACCGAGGGCGGCGAGGAGGACGGCACCACCGCGTCCCCCGGCCGGATCCCCGACGCGGAGGCGCTCCTCGACTGGACCTTCACGCGCACCGACATCGCCTGGCCGGCCGATGACACCGTCGCATCGGGCGACCTCGACGTCTTCGCCGCGGGCGGGCTCACGACCGCCATCCTCTCGCCCGGCAACGTCGAGCCCGTCGAGGACGCGGTGAGCGCCGGCGCGACGATCGACGGTCGCGCGGCCGCGGTCGCGGACGCCCGGGTGACGCCGGCGCTGCGCCGGGCCGCGGACGCGGCATCCGACACGGAATGGCGCGCCGCGACCTCGCGGGTGCTCGCCGAGCTCGCACTGGCGGCCGACGAGGGCGTCTCCACGGTCCTCGGCACGTTCGGACGCTCGGGAGGCGACGGCTCGGACCGCGTCGCCGCGACGCTGTCGGCGCTGGCCTCCACGCCCTGGTCGCAGCCGGCGACGCTCGTGGACACCGTCGGCGCGCCGCCCGTCGAGCGCACGCTCGTCTCCACGGCCGAATCGCAGCAGCGCCTCGACAACGTGGGTCGCATGCTCACCGCCGAGCAGGCGGTGGCCGACTTCTCCGACGTGCTCGTCGACCCGAGCGTGCTCACCGCGCCGACCCGGCGCGACCTGCTCGCACTGCTGTCCACGGGATGGATCCCGCAGCCGACCGAGTGGACCGCCGCCGTGGGGCGCTGGCTCGTCGACCGTCGCGCCATCACCGACGCCGTGTCGGTCGTCTCGAGCAGCACCGTGCTGGTCGTCGCGAGCGAGACCGGCATCCCGATCACCATCCTCAACGCGCTCCCGTACCCCGTCGAGGTGGTCGTCTCCGTCGCCCCGTCGAACGGCCGGCTCATCGTCGAGGACTCCGTCGACGTCACCGTCGAGCCCGAGACGCGCAGCACGGTGAGCGTTCCGGTGGCCGCGGGCGTCGGCAGCGGCGAGGTGAACCTCGAGGTCTCGCTCGCCTCGCCCGACGGCACGCCCATCGGCGACGCGGTCATCGTGCCCGCCAACGTGCAGGCCGACTGGGAAGGCGTCGGCGCGGCGGTGCTCGCGGCGATCGCCGTGGCGGTGTTCGCGATCGGCGTGCTGCGCAGCGTGCGCCGGCGCCGGCGCGACCGCGGGGCGGGCGCCGAGGGCGCCGCGGGTCCGGCGGAGACGGACGCCGCGGGTCCGGACGCCGAGCCCGAGAGCAGGGTAGCGTTCGACACCGCAGCACCCGAGCACACCGAGACCACCGAGGAACGACCGAATGGCTGAAGACCGGATCGCCCGAGCGAGTCTCTTCCTGGCGTCCGGCACGATCGTGTCGCGCCTGCTCGGGTTCCTCAAGGCCATCGTGCTCGCGGGCGTGGTCGGCGTCGCCTACTCGCAGAGCGCCGACGCGTTCGCCATCGCCAACGGCCTGCCGAGCATCCTGTTCGCCATCGTCGCGGGCGGCGTGCTGAGCGCGGTGCTCGTGCCGCAGATCGTGCGCGCGAGCGTGCACGCCGACGGCGGCGCCGCCTACGTCAATAAGCTGCTGACGCTCGCGCTCGTGCTCATCGGCGCGGCGACGATCCTCGCGACCGCGGCGGCACCGCTGCTCGTCCTGCTCTGGGGCGGGAGCAACCCGTCGATCGTGCCGCTCGCGACGGCGTTCGCGTTCTGGAGCCTGCCCCAGATCTTCTTCTACGGCCTGTACGCGCTGCTCGGCGAGGTGCTCAACGCCCGCCGCAACTTCGGCCCGTACACCTGGGTGCCCGCGCTGAACAACCTCGTCGCGATCGCCGGCTTCCTCATCTTCGGCTTCGTCTTCGGCTTCGACCCGACCGGCCAGCGCACGCCCGACGACTGGACCGCCGCGATGGTCGCGACGCTCGCCGGCTCCGCCACGCTCGGCATCGTGACGCAGGCGGTGTCGCTGTTCTGGTTCTGGCGACGCATCGGGCTGCGCTACCGACCGGACTTCCACTGGCGCGGCGTCGGCCTGCGGTCGGCGGGACGCATGGCCGGCTGGACCTTCGGCATGCTGCTGCTGTCGACGGCCGCGGGCATCGTGCAGACGCAGGTGGTCGCGACGGCGTCCAACCAGGGCGCGGCGAACGCGGCGATGGACACCGCCTGGCTGATCTTCATGCTCCCGCACTCGGTCATCACGGTGTCGATCGCGACCGCCTACTTCACGCGCATGAGCGAGCACGGGCGCGACGGCCGACACGAGCTGCTGCTCCACGACCTGACCTCGGCCGCCCGCACGGTCGTGACCCTGCTCGCGTTCGCCTCCGTGGCGCTCATCGTCATCGCGTACCCGTTCGCACGCGTCTTCCAGTCGGGCGACTTCGCGCTCGTCGCCGCCGTCGCCGACGTCATCATCGCGTTCGCGATCGGACTCGTCGGGTTCAGCGTGCTGTTCCTCGTGCAGCGCACGTTCTACGCGCTGAACGACACCCGCACGCCCTTCTTCTTCACGCTCTTCCAGGTGCTCGTCTTCACCACCCTCGCCCTCGTGGCGCTCGCGACGCTTCCGAAGGAATGGCTCGCCGTGGGCGTCGCGGCCTCGACGACCATCGCCGGAGGCCTGCAGCTCGCCGCCGCGCTCGTGCTGCTCCGACGGCGCCTCGGGACGATCGGCATCCGTTCGGTCGCCGTGTCGCTCGGGCGCGCGATGGCGGCGCTCATCGTCCCCGCCGCCGTGGGCGTCGCCCTCGTCTGGTGGCTCGGCGGCTTCGAGGAGGGCGGGTTCGCGGTGTCAGACCGCATCAGCGCGCTGCTGTCCATGGCCCTCGTCGGCACGGTCATGGCGGTGCTGTACGCGGCCTTCCTCCTGCTGTTCCGCTCACCCGAGTTCCGGGCTCTCGCGGTCCCCGTCGTCAGCCGCCTCCGTCGCCGCTGAGCGAGCTGGGAGCGGCCTGCGAGCCGCGCCGTGGGCCGGAATAGCGGCCGCCTAGACTGTGTTCACCTAGTCGTGGCATCCGCTCGGTAGGATGCCGCGAATCATCGCAGGACGAACAGGAGCGGGTTTGCGCGACATCATCATCATCGGTTCGGGACCGGCCGGGTTCACCGCCGCGATCTACGCCGCGCGCGCCGAGCTGAAGCCGCTCCTCATCGCCAGCTCGGTCGAGATCGGCGGCGAGCTGATGAACACGACCGAGGTCGAGAACTTCCCCGGCTTCCCCGAGGGCATCATGGGGCCCGACCTCATGGGCAAGATGCAGGCCCAGGCCGAGCGGTTCGGCACCGAGGTCGTCTACGACGACGTCGTGGAGCTCGACGTCGAGGGCCCGGTCAAGCGGGTCAAGCTGGGCAACGGAGGCGAGCACGAGGCTCGCGCCGTGATCTTCGCGACGGGATCGGCCTACCGCAAGCTCGGGCTGCCCGAGGAGGAGCGACTCTCCGGCTACGGCCTCTCGTGGTGCGCCACGTGCGACGGCTTCTTCTTCCGCGAGAAGACGATCGCCGTGGTCGGCGGCGGCGACTCCGCGATGGAGGAGGCGACGTTCCTCACCCGCTTCGCCGACAAGGTCTACGTGATCCACCGCCGCGACGAGCTCAAGGCGTCGAAGATCATGCAGAAGCGCGCGTTCGACAACCCCAAGATCGAGTTCATCTGGAACGCCGAGGTCGCCGCCATCCTGGGCGATGCTCAGGTCAGCGGCGTCACCCTGCGCGACACCGTGACCGGTGAGGAGCGCGCGCTCGACCTCGACGGGCTGTTCGTGGCGATCGGCAACGACCCGCGCACGCACCTCGTGCACGGCAAGCTCGACCTCACGCACGAGGGCACCATCGCGGTGCAGGGTCGCTCGTCGCGGACCTCGGTGCCGGGTGTCTTCGCCGCGGGCGACGTCATCGACCCGACCTACCGGCAGGCCGTGACGGCCGCCGGATCGGGCACCGTGGCGGCGCTCGACGCCGAGCACTACCTCGCCGCGCTCGACGACACCGACGACCAGCCGGCGGCCGCCGAGGCCGAGGCCATCGAGGTGGACGAGGCCGTCGCCGCCGACCTGGCGCGCGTCGACTGAGTATTCCGACCGCAGCATCCGTGCTCGGCGTCCGACGCCGGCGGCATCCGCTTCACGCAAAGGAGAGAGACACATGACTGCACGTGCAGTGACCGAGGCCACCTTCGACCAGGAGGTGCTCAAGAACGACCGAGCCGTGCTCGTCGACTTCTGGGCCGAGTGGTGCGGTCCGTGCCGCGCCGTGAGCCCCATCCTCGACCAGATCGCGACCGAGCACTCCGACAAGCTCGACATCGTCAAGCTCAACGTCGACGAGAACCCCGGCCTGGCCATGAAGTACCAGATCACCGCCATTCCCGCGATGAAGGTGTTCAAGGGCGGGGAGGTCGTGCACACGGTGATCGGCGCGAAGCCGAAGCCCGCGCTCGAGGCCGACCTGGCCGAGTTCATCGGCTGAGTCCGCTCCACTCGTCACGGCCCGTCCCGGTTCATCCGGGGCAGGCCGTCGTCGTCTCCGCGCATTCCCGGCGATCGGCGTCGCTCGGCCCCCGGCATGTCGAACCGATGCCGCGTGCGGCATGCACGCGCGCCGCGTCACGCAGCGGCATCCGCTTCGGGCCCCTCGCCGGCTGCTGACTAGCATGGGAACCCTGAGCAGAACGGAACCAGCAGTGACCCCTGACGGAGTGCCCCAGCGGACCGGCAACAACCTCGACCCCTGGTATGCGAACTACGCCGAGCGAGCCGCCGGCTTCGCCGCCTCCGAGGTGCGCGCCCTCTTCGCCGTCGCCTCCCGCCCCGAGGTCGTGTCGCTCGCCGGCGGGATGCCGTACGTGTCGGCGCTGCCGCAGGAGCTCATCACCTCGGCGTTCGAGCAGGTGATGCGCGAGCAGGGCCCGGTGGCGCTGCAGTACGGGTCCGGTCAGGGCATCCCGACGCTGCGCGAGCACATCGTCGAGGTGATGTCGCTGGAGGGCATCCGCGGCTCCGTGGACAACGTGGTGACCTCGACCGGCTCGCAGCAGGCCCTCGACCTCGTCGCCAAGCTCTTCCTCGACCCCGGCGACGTGGTGCTCGCCGAGGCGCCCTCCTACGTCGGTGCGATGGGCGTCTTCCGCTCCTATCAGGCGTCGGTGGTCCACGTCGCGATGGACGACGACGGCCTGATCCCGGAGGCGCTCCGCCAGACCATCGCGCACCTGCGCGGCCAGGGTCGACGGATCAAGTTCCTCTACACGATCCCGAACTTCCACAACCCGGCGGGGGTCACCCTCTCGGCCGAGCGGCGCCCGGAGATCCTCGAGATCTGCCGTTCCAACGAGATCCTCGTCCTGGAGGACAACCCGTACGGCCTCCTGCACTTCGACGAACCGGCGCCGCACGCCCTGCGCTCGATGGACGCCGAGGGGGTCATCTACCTCGGGTCGTTCTCGAAGACGCTGGCGCCCGGGTTCCGGGTGGGTTGGGCGCTGGCGCCGCACGCGATCCGCGAGAAGCTCATCCTCGCAGCGGAGTCGGCGATCCTGTCGCCGTCGTCCTTCAGTCAGCTCGTCGTTTCGGAGTACCTGTCGCAGGCGGACTGGCGCGGCCAGATCGACGCGTTCCGCGGTGTCTACCGCGAACGCAAGGACGCGATGATCGAGGCGCTGGGGGAGTACCTGCCGCAGCTGTCGTGGACCAACCCCAACGGCGGGTTCTACGTCTGGGTGACGCTGCCGGACGTCCTCGACTCGAAGCAGATGCTTCCCCGCGCGGTGCGCGAGCTGGTCGCGTACACGCCCGGCACGGCGTTCTTCGCCGACGGCCGCGGTCGGCACGCCATCCGCCTCTCGTTCTGCTATCCCACGCCCGACGCGATCCGGCTCGGGATCCGGCGCCTGGCCACGGTGGTCAACGGCGAGCTCGACCTGCTCGACACGTTCGCCGGCACCGGCCCACTGCAGCTGCCCGATCGCCCGGGCATCGAACCCGCCCCGCCCACCGACCTCAAGTAGCGGAGAAGTCCCTGATCATGAGCGAATCCACTGGTCTCTCCGTCGTCGTCCTCGCGGGCGGCATCTCGCACGAGCGCGATGTCTCGCTGCGGTCGGGCCGACGCGTCGCCGACGCGCTCATCGAGGCGGGCCACCGCGTCGAGGTCCGCGATCCGGATGCCGGACTCCTCCCGTACCTCGCCGAGCGCCGCCCGGATGCGGTGTTCCCGGCGCTGCACGGATCGAGCGGCGAGGACGGCTCCCTGCTCGAGCTGCTCGCGGCCCTCGGCGTGCCGACCGTCGGTTCGACGGGCGCGGCCGCCCGCCGCGCCTGGTCCAAGCCCGTGGCGAGCTCGCTCGTCGCGCAGGCGGGCATCGCCGTGCCCGAGTCGATCGTGCTCTCGCACGAGGCGTTCCGCGAACTCGGCGCCTCGAGCGTGCTCCGAGTCGTGCGCGCGGCGATGCAGGGCGACCTGGTCGTGAAGCCCGCGTCGGGCGGTTCGGCCCAGGGCGTCTCCATCGTGGACGACCCGACGGAGTTGCCGCGGGCCATGGTCGAGGCGTTCACATACGCCGAAGTCGCCATCGTGGAGCGTCGCATCGTGGGGACCGAGATCGCCGTCGCCGTGATCGGGACCGGTGACGAGGCGCGCGCGCTGACGGCGGTCGAGATCGTGCCCACGACCGGGGTCTACTCGTTCCAGGAACGCTACAACGCGGGGGAGACCACGTTCTTCGCTCCGAGCCGGCTCGATGATGCGGTCGTCGACGCCGCGACGGATGCCGCGCTGCTGGCCCACCGCACGCTCGGGCTCAGGGATCTGTCGCGCGTCGACCTGATCGTCGACGGACAGGGCACGCCGTGGTTCCTCGAGGCGAACGTGCTGCCCGGGCTCACGGAGACGTCGCTGCTCCCGCTCGCCATCGAGGCGTCCGGCGCGACGGCGTCGGCGGTCTACGACGAACTCGTGCGCGCGGCGGTCGCCCGCGACGCGTAGCTCCTGCCTGGACCGCGGAGCGGCCCGTCCGCGTCAGAGTCCTTCGAGGTCCGCGCCGAGTTCGGTGAGGATCCGGCGAAGGTCCTGAACGGTCGCGAAATCGATGCTGATCTGGCCCTTTCGTGCGCCGAGGGTGATCTTGACCCGGGTGTCGAGGCGATCGCCGAGGCGGCCCGAGAGGTCGTCGAGGAACTCCTGACGCTTCCCAGCGGCCGGCTTCGGTCGCCCGGGCTTCGGAGTTTCAGCCACGATGGCCTCGGCAGCCCGCACCGAGAGGTCCTCGTTGACGATCTTGTCGGCCAGACGCTGCATGGCCTCCGGGTCGCCGGCCGCCAGGATGGCGCGCGCGTGGCCGGCACTGAGCACGCCGGCCGCCACGCGCATCTGCACCGGCTCGGGCAGCTTGAGGAGACGGAGGGTGTTCGAGATCTGCGGGCGTGAGCGGCCGATCCTCGTCGCCAGCTCCTCCTGGGTGATGCCGAAGTCGGCGAGGAGTTGCTGGTACGCACTCGCCTCCTCGAGCGGGTTCAGCTGCGATCGATGCAGGTTCTCGAGGAGCGCATCGCGCAGCATCGCCTCGTTGGCCGTGTCCTTGATGACCGCCGGAATGGAGTCGAGGCCGGCTGCCTTCGTCGCGCGCAGGCGCCGCTCGCCCATCACGAGCTCGTACTTGCCCGCCTGGTCGGGGTGCGGTCGCACCACGATCGGCTGGAGGACGCCGAATTCCTTGACGCTGTGGATCAGCTCGGCGAGGTCCTCCTCGTCGAACACGGTGCGCGGCTGCTGGGCGTTCGGGACGATGTCGTGCGGGTTCAGCCGAGCGAGGTGCGCCCCAGGAACGGTCACGAGGTTGGCATCCGCGGCGTTCTCGACGGCCTCGACGGCTGCCTTGGGGGCCTCGCTGTCGGGGAAGAAGACATCCACCGGCCGAGTGGCGCGCGGGGCGTCGTCGGTGGTGGGGATGAGCGCGCCGATACCGCGGCCGAGGCCGGTCCGCTTCGTTGCCATCAGTTGGTCTCCTTGCTCTCCGACGCACCACGCCGGGCGATCTCTGCGGCAGCCTCGCGGTACGACAGCGAGCCGCTCGACGCGAAGTCGTAGCTGATCACGCTCTGCCCGTAGCTCGGCGCCTCGGACACTCGAACGGACCGAGGGATGATCGTGTCGAGCGTCTGGGTGGGGAAGTGGTCGCGAACCTCCTGCGCGACCTGCTGCGCGAGGTTGGTGCGCGAGTCGTACATCGTCAGCAGGATCGTGCTGAGGCGAAGTTCGGGATTGAGGTGCTTCTCGATCAGTTCGATATTGCTGAGCAGCTGCGACAGGCCCTCGAGTGCGTAGTACTCGCACTGGATCGGGATGAGCACCTCGCGCGCCGCGACGAACGCGTTGATCGTGAGCAGGCCCAACGACGGCGGGCAGTCGATGAAGACGTAGTCGTACGGCCGCTCCATCGTCTCGAGGTGGGCATCGAGCGCTCGGCGGAGGCGTTGCTCCCGCGCGACCAATGACACGAGTTCGATCTCGGCTCCGGCGAGGTGGATCGTGGCCGGCACGCAATCCAGCCGCTCGTGCTCGCTCGACGTCTGGATCACCTCGGCGAGGGGCAGGTCGGAGACGAGGACTTCGTAGACGCTCTGTCGCTCCGACCGGTGGTCGACGCCGAGGGCCGTCGATGCGTTGCCCTGCGGGTCGAGGTCGATCACGAGCACGCGGGCGCCGGCTCGAGCGAGGGCCGCGGCCAGGTTCACGGCGGACGTGGTCTTGCCGACGCCGCCCTTCTGGTTCGAGATCGTCAGGACGCGCGTCGACGGGGGCAGGGGCAGAACCGCCTCATCGAGCGCGAGGCGCCGGCGGGTCTCGTCGGCAATCTGATCGGCCAGGGGGGTTCCTCCGTCTGCGTGGGGTGTTTCACGTGAAACATCGGTGGCGAGCGTATCGCCTGCGGGGTGGGCTGCGGCGGACGGCGGCACTACCTCGGCGGTGCCCGCCGTCGCCGACGGGCGGTCGACCGATTCGTCCGCGTCTCGCGCTTCGCCTTGGGAAGGGTACTCCACCGGCTGCGCCGGTCGCGCCATCGTCACGGGCGCCTCGATGTCGATCGGCGGCGCCGGTCTTTCGCCGGCGACGTCACCTTCCGTGGTCGGCGCGTCCGAGGGGAGTCCGGGCGATGCGGTGGATGCGTCCTCCGCGGGGTCTGCGCTCGAGGCGTCGGCGGTCGGGGCGGGGGCCTCTGGCGACTCGCCCAGGTGCGCGGCGCTGTCGTCAGCGGCCACCGGCGAGGCGACGAGAGTGGTCGGCGCCGGAGCGGCTGAAGCGGATTCAGCCGCGGCTTCGCGGGATTCGGGCTCGTCTCGGCTCGGCTGCAGGCTCGACACCGTCTCGGCCGTCGCGTCGCCCACGATCTCCCGGATGATCTCCTCGAGCAGGCGGTCGGGGGCGCTGGACGGCAGGGGAGTGGGCGCTGTCGCGCTGGGCGATCCCTCGTCGTTGAGCGCAGCCGCGGTGGCGGCATCCCAGTCATATGCGGCCCTCGGTGCCGCCGGCTGCGGTGACGCAGGGGCCTCGACGGGTGTGCGGCCCGGTCCGTGGGCGACCGGAGACGAAGGCTGCGGGGCGGCCGTCGCGCTCGTCAGGCGGGGCTCCGGCCCGGCGGTCGGCCCGATCGGCCCGGTCGACCCTGGTTGATCGTCCGTTGACGGCGCGCTCGGCGGGTCGGACGGTCCATCGTTGCGCGACGGATTCACGAGGTCGTCGAATGCGCGGCGATCACCACGCGGTTCCGCGTAGGCGGTGGGCATGAATTCCGACGACGGCGCGTCGCCGCCGTGCGTTTCGTACGCCTCGATCCGACTCGGCTCGGGTGCGGCGGGCGCTGGCGTCGGCTCCGGTCGCGGCTTTCGTCGATGGAACCAGCCGCGTCCCCCACCGTTCGCCATTCCCACTCCAGACCTGCCGTCGAGATCGCCGCCATCGGGCCGGCTGCGTTCTTCGAGTTCCAAGCCTAACCGCCGCATCGGACGCGGGAACGGCGACGCCCCGGCCGTCCGTCGCCGTCCGCCATCGCGACCGCGCCTCGACCTTCGAGCGCCCGGCGACTCAGGCGTTTCACGTGAAACGCCCCATCGGGTTTCGCGCGCTCGTCTGCTTCTGGCGCCCTCCGCTCCGCGACGGGCCCGCCCGGGCCCGCCATGAATGCCCCGTAGCCGCTCCGCCGGCGACGGAGAGACATCTCGGGCAGCTCCCTATGAGAACGGGAGAAGAATGGCCCCTATTGATCGTCACGCCCGCGGGAGCGTGGCGCAGGGTGCGACGGTGTCGCCCGAGGGTCCTGGAGGCGTCGGTGCGGACGGGGGGAGACGCCGCAGTCTTCCGCGGCGCGGGCTCTGCCGACGTGGACGGGTCGGCCGCGCGGGCGGATCGTCGCGAAGCGTGCAGGACGACTGTACCGCCGCTCTTCCCGAGACGGTGACCCGGTGGGTGTCAGAGCCGGGCGGCTGGCGATCCGGGTCAATCGACCTTCCTCGGACGACTGAGGCGACGGCGTGCAGTCTCCGGAGCCACTGTAAGTTGCCAAGGCCGCGAGGCGCGCCATTTGCACATGGCCAGCAATCCGAGCGCCCGGCCGACCCATCACACGACCGCGGTGATCGGCCGTCTGCATGAGCGCGTACGCGTTACCCGGGCAGCCTGAAGCTCGCGGACCCGCGGTTTGAGATTCGCGCGGTACGTCTGGTTCCGCGGGATGGGAACTGGCCTCGAGGCGTTTCACCTGAAACCTCGTGCGCGCATGCCCGTTCACGTCCCAGCGCCGTACGCGTTTCACGTGAAACGGACGCGGACTCCGAAGCCTTCAGACGCGCGAGGAGGTGGCCCCTGCCTCGCGACTCTCAATGGGCGTGCCGGAAGCCGAGCTCCGCGGGCGGCGGCGGAGTCGCGCCGCCCATCGCGCGCTGCCCAAGCCCCCCTCAGTGGGCGGGTATCAGGCAAGGGCGCGTCATCCCCGGCGCTCCTGAGAGCATCGGCGGCATTCACCCCTCGGCCACCCCTCGTCGACGAGCGGGTCGGCGTGCCGGTGCGACGTACGACGAGCATCCTTGGGTACGGACAGCAATCGCCCCCGTGCGGCCTCACGTCGGGCTGGAGCCAGACGAATCGGGCATCGCAGCGTGGTCGGCGGAATCGGCAGCCCGAAAGGACGTTCCGCGCCTTGCTCCGCCAGCGGTCGCAGCGCCCGGAGCGAGTCAGCAGGCCGAAGAGGGTCCAGATCGCAGGGGAGGGCGCGCGCGACGGGAGCCGTCGAGCGAGTTCCGCTTGCCCGACCGCCCGAGAGCGTTCCGGTGCATTGCGTTCTGCGCGTTCGGACCCCCGATACGTAGGCGGGCACGTCAAGTCCGTCGATCCCGGAACCCCCACGCTCGCGGTGGACTTCACGCCGCTGGGCGAGACGACCCTCGGGTGGGCACGACTGCCTCGTGGTGGGCACCGGCCGCGCACGGGGTGGCGTCACCTGGCCGGCGACCGAGCAGCACATGCATCGGCGCACCCCCGGAGGATCGTCGACACCTCTCGCGTCTCGCCTGAACGCGACAGGCCATCGCCCAGACCAAATGGAACAGACCGGTACACCCGGTCCCGGGACAAGGGTGCCGCCATGGGACGGGCCGGGGGAGAGGCGAAGTGAAACTGTCGCCCCGCGCCCAGAGAACGGCGCGAGGCGGAGGTGTCGACCGTCGCTTCGCGAACCGTTACGCCGCCGTGGTGCCATGCGCTGACACGGCGGAGGATCACCGGGCTCGCCTGGCGCGGCGAACGACGAACCCGAGTCGGTCGCGCGGTGCAGCCCGCACCGCACGACTTCGTCGAACCCCGCCCGACATCACACCGAACAGCGAGGCACTCCCGCCCTGGCGCGCACCTCGAGGAGCCCCGCCGTCGCCGCTGAGCAGCTTCCGTTTCACGTGAAACGCCGCGGATGCGGCAGCGAACGATCGCCTATGCCGCAGGCACGCGCGCCCGGAACACCCGGGTCACGTCGTCGACCACGCCCTCGCCGAGCACGACGACGTCGACGTCCTGCAGCTTGAACTTCCGGATCGCCTTCTCGGCCGCGCCCATCTCGCCGGTCACGCCGGCGCCCTTCATGAGCAGCAACTCCCCGCCCGGCGCCAGCAGCGGGGACGTGATCGGGATGAGCGTCCGGAGTGCGCTCACCGCTCGGGCCGTCACCTGATCCAGCCGGCCGGCGAGCTTCGCCTCCTCAGCACGCGCGCGCACCACGTCGACGTTCTCGAGGCCGAGTTCGTCCACTTGCCGGTTGAGCCACGCCACCCGACGCTCCATCGGTTCGATGAGCGTGAGGTGCACGTCGGGGCGGGCGATGGCGAGCACCAGGCCGGGAAGCCCTGCGCCCGAGCCCACGTCGCCGACGCGGCCAGGACGGAGGAGTGGCGCGACGAGGCCGGAGTTCACGACGTGACGACTCCACAGCCGCGGGAGTTCGAGGGGACCGATGAGCCCGAGCTCCTCGCCGTGGCGAGCGAGGTGCTCGGTGAACTGCCGGACGATCGGCAGCCGATCGCCGAACACGGTCGCAGCCGAGGGCGGCTCCGGCTCGAGGGCGTCCTGCCAGTCGGGGGAGTTGTCAGTCATGTTCCACGTGAAACGTCGAGTTCGGCGGTCAGCCGATGCGCGTGATCACGGTGTGGCGGTCGGCGCCCTCGCCGCGCGACTCCGAGTGGAGCCCACGCTCGGCGACCAGGTCGTGGACGAGCTTGCGCTCGTACGACGACATGGGCGGGAGCGCAGCCTCAGCGGCGCCCTCCTCGAGGCGCTCGGCCGCGCGTGCGACGAGTCGCCCGAGCTCGTCACGGCGGGCATCGCGCGAGCCGCCGATGTCGAGGATGAGCCGCGAGAACGCGCCCGTCTTGGTCTGCACCGCCAGGCGAGTGAGCTCCTGCAGGGCGGAGACCACCTCGGACTTCGCGAGCAGCGAGAGGTTCGCGCCCTCGGAAGCGTGCACCGACACGTAGGCGCGACCGTTGCGGGCGTCGATGTCGATGTCGCCGTCGAGGTCGCTGATGTCGAGGAGCTCCTCGATGTAATCGGCCGCGATGTCGCCCTCCTCCTCGAGCTGCTCGAGGGTTCGGTTGGCCGCGTCGGGCTTGACGTCGGTCATCGGGGTCACTTCCTCTTCTTCTTCGCGCGGTTCTTGCTGACCGGCTGCTGACGCTGGGTGGTCTTCTTCTCGGGCTCCTCCGAGGCGGTGCCATCCGTCGGACCGTCGACGACGAGCTTGCCCTTCTTGGCCAGGCGAGCTTCACGCGCCTTGGCAGCCTCGCTGCCGGGGGTCGGCATGTTGCGGATGACGATGAACTGCTGACCCATGGTCCAGAAGTTCGAGACGAGCCAGTAGAACATGACGCCGAGGGGGAAGGCGACACCCGAGACGGCGAACACGAGGGGGAGCAGGTAGAGCAGGATCCGCTGCTGGCGGAACATGGGGCTCGCCTTGGTCTCCGGCGACATGTTCTTCGAGACGATCTGCAGCTGCGTGATGAACTGCGACGCGGTCATCAGGATGATCATGACGACGGCCACGACCATGACCTGCCACGGTCCGCCGGCGTTCATCGCCTCGATGAAAGTCGCCTTGAGCGGCGCCCCGAGGAACGTCGCGTTCGCGAAGGACTCGGCGAGCTCGGGAGTGAGGACGCCGACACCGCCACGCTCGGCGTTGCGCGAGGCGTCGTTCAGCACCGAGAAGAGGCCGAAGAAGATCGGCATCTGCAGCAGCAGCGGGAGGCAGGACGAGAGCGGGTTCGTGCCGGTCCGCTTGTAGAGGTCCATGGTCTCGCGAGACATGGCCTCGCGCGAGAACTGGTCCTTCTTGCCCTTGTACTTGTCCTGGATCTTCTTCAGCTGCGGCGCGACCTCGAGCATGCGGCGCTGGCTCTTGATCTGTCGCACGAAGATCGGGATCAGCGCGGCACGGACGACGATGACGAGGCCGACGATCGAAAGCACCCACGTGATGCCGGCCTCGAAGGGCAGGCCCACGAACGTCCACAGGGAGTGGAACGCGACGAGGATCAGCTCGATGACCCATTTGATGGGCCAGAGGATGATGCTGAAGATGTCCATTGGAGCGGGTCAGTCCTTTCGGGACATGGGGGAGAGGTCCTGGTCCGCGGCGTCGCGGGTGACGGATGCCGCAGCGGAGGGATCGGCGACGGCGTGCGCGTGCCCGGCGTGGCCCCCGACGGGCTCGGCGGCGACTCCGCCCGCCGCGGTCGCGGCAGCACGTCGGCGCCTGTGGCGGACGCGCCGGACGTGGCGTGCTTCGCTCGGCGCAGCGGGGGCCCACCCGGCGGGGATCACGAACCCGAAGCGGGTGAGGCGGAACCGACGCACGCGCGGCATGGGCACGTCGTCGACGCCGCCGCGCGACCATGGGTTGCAGCGGACGATCCGCCAGGCGGTGAGGGCGGATCCGATCACCAGTCCGCGGTGCTGCACCGCGCCCAGTCCGTACGCGGAGCACGACGGGTAGTAGCGGCAGACATCGCCGTAGAGGGGCGAGACCACGGCGCGGTAGGCGCGGATGAGCACGACGCCCACGTTGCGGGGCAGGAGCCAGACGAACCAGGCGAGGTCTCGCACGTCACGCATCTTTCGCTGCGAGGGGGCGGGCTGCGGCATCCGCTGCGATGGCGGGTCGCGAGCGGGAGGCGGACCGCCGCTCGTGCACGTGGAGTGCCGAGACCACGTCGGCCCGGAGGGCGTGGAAGTCGGCGTCGGCCGCCGTGGGCAGCGCGCGCACGACGACGTCGACGGCGGAGACGCCGCCGTCGACGAGCTCGCGGCACGCGGCCTTCAGCCGGCGGCGCACGAGGTTGCGCCGCACGGCCGAGCCGACCTTCTTGGAGACGATGAAGCCGAAGCGCGCGTCGGTGCCCGACTCCCGTGAGCGGAGGTAGCTCACGGTGTGGGCACCGGCGACCTTCGCACCACGGCGCACGATGGACCGGTAGTCATCGGCGCTCGTGACGCGATTCGCTTTGGCGAGCACCGATCGCTTACGCGGAGAGTTCGGTGCGGCCCTTGGCGCGGCGGGCCGACAGGATGGCGCGGCCGGCGCGCGTGCGCATGCGGGCGCGGAAGCCGTGCTTGCGGGCGCGGCGGCGGTTGTTGGGCTGGAACGTACGCTTGCTCATTCTTCTTCTCCGGCTTCAGGGATCTCCTCGACGGGCGCGTCAACGGTGCGCCGGCGGGAAAACTCGGTGCCCGAAAGGGCTGCGGTCAACTGATTAAAACTACGGCCTGCGGATGCGGCGGTCAAACCGAGCGCACCCCGAACCGGATATTCTCCACCGATCCCCAGCTTGCCGCGCGGAACGACACGCCCGCGCGTCGTGGATCCGCCGATCGGCATTTGTCGGGGGCACTCGCATTCGCTAGCGTGTGAACCCAGTTATCCCCAGCCTGTGCGGCGGAATCTCGCGCTTCTCGCAACTTCGCTCACAGGCCGTGGAGAACGCTGTGAACAGAGCCTTCGGGCCGCTCCACCTGTCGTTCGGGGGAGCGACGAGCGGCCGGACGACGGTGCGAGATTGCGGGGAGCGATGACAGAACAGCCCATTTCCGACACGTGGGCGACGGTCCTCGACCGGTTGTCGGGAGATGAGGCGATCACGCCGATGCTCCAGGGCTTCCTGAACCTGGTGGAGCCGAAGGGCATCGCGGCGGGCACGTTCTACCTCGAGGTCCCGAACGACTTCACGGCGAGCATGCTCAACCAGCGCATGCGCGTCTCCCTCCTCTCCGCGATGAGCGCGATCGACGCGCCGTCGCCGGTGACCTCGTTCTACGTCGTCGTGAATCCCGAGCTGGAGGACGTGCGGCCGTCGGTCGATCACGCCGGCCCGGGCGGAGCGCTCGGCGACGGCGCGGGGCTCGGGGGCGCGGCATCCGACGGCCTGCCCGACCCGGTGGAGCTGCCGGCGTCGCACCAGTCGGTGTTCGACAGTCCGACGAACCCCGACCGTCCGCGTGATGCCCGCCTGAACCCGAAGTACTCGTTCGACAGCTTCGTCATCGGCCAGTCGAACCGCTTCGCCCACGCCGCGGCGGTCGCCGTGGCCGAGGCCCCCGCGAAGGCCTACAACCCGCTGTTCATCTACGGCGACTCGGGCCTCGGCAAGACGCACCTCCTGCACGCCATCGGCCACTACGCGATGAGCCTCTATCCCGGCATCCGCGTTCGGTACGTGTCGTCGGAGGAGTTCACGAACGACTTCATCAACTCGATCGCGAACAACCGCGGTTCGCTCTTCCAGCAGCGCTACCGCAACATCGACATCCTGCTGATCGACGACATCCAGTTCCTGCAGGGCAAGGCGGAGACGCAGGAGGCGTTCTTCCACACGTTCAACACGCTGCACGACCACAACAAGCAGGTCGTGATCACGAGCGACGTGCCGCCGAAGCACCTGACCGGCTTCGAGGACCGCATGCGCAGCCGGTTCGAGTGGGGCCTCATCACCGATGTGCAGGCGCCCGACCTCGAGACCCGCATCGCGATCCTGCGCAAGAAGGCGCAGAACGAGCGCCTCCAGGTGCCCGACGACATCCTCGAGTACATGGCGTCGAAGGTGTCGAGCAACATCCGCGAGCTCGAGGGCACGCTGATCCGGGTGACGGCGTTCGCGAGCCTGAACCGCACGCCGGTCGACATGCCGCTCGTGCAGACGGTGCTGAAGGACCTCATCACGGATGACACCGACAACGTCGTCGCGCCGGTCGACATCATCACGGCGACGGCCGAGTACTTCAAGCTCACGGTCGACGACCTGTACGGGTCGAGCCGGTCCCAGGCGGTCGCGACAGCGCGGCAGATCGCGATGTACCTCTGCCGTGAGCTCACGAGCCTGAGCCTGCCGAAGATCGGGCAGCTGTTCGGCAACCGCGACCACACGACGGTGATGTACGCGAACAAGAAGATCTCGGAGCTCATGAAGGAGCGTCGCTCGATCTACAACCAGGTGACCGAGCTCACCGCGCGCATCAAGCAGCAGGCCCGCTTCCGCTGATCGCGTCCGTGCAGCGGATGCCGCCGGCATCCGCTCGCCCCTCGACACCGCCGCACCAGCGGGGTCGACCGGGGGTCGTTCGGCGTACCTGCGAAACGCCTGAGCCAATTCCACACAGGTGTGGACAATCTGTGGATTGTTAACGAGCAACCACGTCGCGACTGTGCACACCGTGTGTCGACCTGTGCAGAACTCCGAACACGCGTCGGAGACGTCGAGCCCTCGCCACGGGGATCTCCACACACCGTGCACAGCCCGGACGGGCCGCTCGCCCCGTCGTTCCGGGCATCTCCGAACGCCATCCACAGTTTCCACACCGGTTAACACCGTTAAGAGACAGATGGTTAATCCGCGGCGTCCGACAACCTCGGACGGCGGCGCTCCGCTTCGGGCGCGTGCGTGCGGAAATGCCCCGCGTCCGGAGTGACCGTGCGGATAGCATGGGAGCCATCCAGCACCTCCACGACGGGAGAACCGTGAAGTTCCAGGTCAATCGCGACGTCTTCAGTGAGGCCGTGTCCTTCGCCGTCAAGCTGCTCCCGCAGCGCACGACCCTGCCGATCCTGTCGGGGGTGCTGATCCAGGCGAACGACGACGGCCTCGTCCTCTCCTCGTTCGACTACGAGGTGTCGTCGCGCACCGAGATCAAGGCCGACGTCGAGGAGCCCGGCACCGTCCTGGTCTCCGGACGACTGCTGGCCGAGATCGCCGGCCGCCTGCCGAACGCCCCGGTGAAGGTATCGACCGAGGAGTCGCGCATCTCGGTGACGTGCGGCTCGGCGAGCTTCACCCTCCTCTCGATGCCGGTCGAGGAGTACCCCTCGATCCCCGAGATCGGTGAGCAGACCGGGCTCGTGCCGGCGGAGGAGTTCGCCTCGGCCGTCTCGCAGGTCGCGGTCGCCGCGTCGCGCGACGACGTCACCCCGGTCATCACCGGCGTGCAGCTCGAGGTGCGCGAGAACAACGTGAGCCTCGTCGCGACCGACCGGTACCGGGTCGCGATCCGCGAGATCGAGTGGGACGGCGGCGGCGTGGCCGGCGAGGGCGTCGACGCCCTGACCGCGCTCGTGCCCGCACGCACGCTGCAGGAGGTCGGCAAGACCTTCGGCCACTCCGGCAACCTCTCCATCGCCATCACGAGCCGCGACGACCGCGAGCTCATCGCGTTCTCGGCCGACCGGAAGACCGTCACGAGCCTGCTCATCAAGGGCAACTTCCCGCCCGTGCGCCGGCTGTTCCCCGAGACCGTCGACAACTACGCCGTGATGAACACGGCCGAGCTCATCGAGGCGACCCGACGCGTCGCGCTCGTGCTCGAGCGCGAGGCCGCGCTCCGCTACACGTTCACGGCCGAAGGCCTCACCCTCGAGGCGATCGGCTCGGAGCAGGCCCAGGCGTCGGAGTCGATCGACGCGATCCTCACCGGTGACGAGACCGTCGTCTCGCTGAAGCCGCAGTTCCTGCTCGACGGCCTGCAGGCGGTGCCGAGCGAGTTCGTGCGCATCTCGTTCACCAAGACCGAGAACCCGAACAAGCCCGGTCCGGTGCTCATCACGAGCCAGACCTCGCGCGAGCAGGCGGGCGCCGACAGCTACCGCTACCTGCTGCAGCCGAACCTCCTCCTGCGCTGACCGCCGGCGGCGATGTCCGCGGGGCCGGGTAGCGTGGTGGTTCGCAGGAAGGGAGCCGCATCGTGCACGTCGCCAGGCTCTCGCTCACCGATTACCGCAACTACCGCACGGCCGAGCTCGCGTTCGAGCCGGGCGCGACGGTCATCGTCGGCCGCAACGGCCAGGGCAAGACGAACTTGGTCGAGTCGATCGGCTACCTCGCCACACTCGGCTCGCACCGGGTCTCGAGCGACCAGGCGCTGATCCGCGCGGGTGCCGACGCGGCGGTGGTGCGCGCCGTCCTGTCGCACGGCGGTCGCGAGGTGCTCCTCGAGTTGCAGCTCAACCGCCAGGGTGCGAACCGGGCGCAGGTGAACCGCGCCGCGGCGAAGCCCCGCGACCTGCCGCGGTACGCCCACACCGTCCTGTTCGCTCCGGAGGACCTGGCGATCGTCCGCGGCGAGCCGTCGGTGCGCCGCCGCATGCTCGACGGCCTGCTCGTGCAGCGCATCCCGCGCCTGGCGGGGGTCATGGCCGACTACGAGCGCGTGCTCAAGCAGCGCAACTCGCTGTTGAAGAGCGCCCGCGCCCGCGGTCTCGCCGCAGCGCAGCTCACGACGCTCGACATCTGGGATGAGCGCCTCGTCGGCCTCGGCGCCGAGCTCATCGATCGCCGCCTCGAGCTCGTCGACGAGCTCCGCGAGCCGCTCGCCGCCGCCTACCGCTCGATCGTCGACGCCGACCACCGCCCGGAACTCCAGCCCGTCCTGTCGATCGACGGTGCCGATCCCGACGACGAGACGACGGATGCCGCATCCGGCGGCACCGCGACGGCCCTCGAAGCCGCCGCCGACCGGCCCGGCACGGCCGAGCGGTTCGCCGCCGCGCTGACGGCGCTGCGGCGCCGCGAGCTCGAGCGCGGGGTCACCCTCGCCGGTCCGCACCGCGACGACGTCCTCCTGCTGCTCAACGGCCTGCCCGCCAAGGGGTATGCGAGCCACGGCGAGTCATGGTCGTTCGCGCTCGCGCTCCGGCTCGCGTCGGCCGAGCTGCTCCGCCGGGACTCGGCCACGGGCGATCCGGTCCTGGTGCTCGACGACGTGTTCGCCGAACTCGACCGTCGCCGGCGCGAGCGGCTGGCGGCGGCGATCGGCGAATACGAGCAGGTGCTGATCACCGCGGCCGTGCTGGAAGACGTGCCCGAACCCCTGGCGGGCCGCGTGATCCACATCGACGCGGGCCGCGTGGTCGATGCTCCGACGGATCCGGGCGCCGACGTCACGCTCGAGGCGGAGGCGTCCGGTGTCTGAGGCGGCGCGCACCTACCAGCACTTCCGCGAGATCTTCGGCGGTGAGCCCCGGATCCGGCCGGGCCGCGCCCGCACGCGCCAGCGTGAGGCCGCCGGCAGCGAGCCGTTCGCGCCCGGGCGCGACCCGAAGCCGCTCGGTGCGACGATCGACGCCCTCACCGCGCAACTCGGCTGGAGCGGTCCGCTGTCGCAGCACGAGCTGCTCGCGACGTGGCCCGACATCGCCGGCCCCGAGATCGCGCAGCACTCCGAGCCGATCGCGATCGAGGGCGGGATGCTGCAGGTGCGCTGCGAGTCGACGGCGTGGGCGACCCAGTTGCGGATGATGCGATCGGAACTGCTCCGCGCGATCGCCGAGCGGTACCCGAATGCGGGTGTGGAGAACATCCGCTTCCAAGGGCCGGACGCCCCCACCTGGAAAAGGGGTCCCAGATCGGTTCCAGGGCGTGGTCCGCGCGACACCTACGGTTGAGAGGGCAAAATCGGTCACTCGGGCGCTCACGAGGCCGCAGATCGGCGCGGAGCGCCTTGGACCGGTCGCGTTGTTGATAGGATCAAGGGTCGCCAGAACGACGGTTTGGAGCCCGATTCACCCATGACAGCGGAACCGACGAAGGCCCAGCAGACGCCGGAATACGGCGCCGACGCGATCCAGGTTCTCGAGGGCCTCGAAGCGGTCCGCAAGCGGCCGGGTATGTACATCGGCTCGACGGGTCCGCGCGGCCTGCACCACCTCGTGTACGAGATCGTCGACAACTCGGTCGACGAGGCGCTCGCGGGTCACTGCGACACCATCGACGTCACGATCCTCGCCGACGGCGGGGTCCGCGTGGTCGACAACGGCCGCGGCATCCCCGTCGACATCCACAAGACCGAGGGGCGATCCACTGTCGAGGTCGTGCTCACGGTGCTCCACGCCGGCGGCAAGTTCGGCGGCGGCGGGTACGCGGTCTCCGGCGGCCTCCACGGCGTCGGCTCGTCGGTCGTCAACGCGCTCTCGTCGCGCCTCGAGGTCGAGGTCAAGCGCCAGGGCCACGTGTGGCGCCAGTCCTACACGGTCGGCGTGCCCGACGCGCCGCTCGAGCAGGGCGAGACGACGGATGCCACGGGCACCTCGATCACCTTCTGGCCGAGCGAGGACATCTTCGAGACCGTCGAGTTCGACTACGAGACGCTCCGCGCGCGCTTCCAGCAGTACGCGTTCCTCAACAAGGGGCTCCGCATCAACCTCACCGACCTGCGCGAGATCTCGCAGCTCTCGGACGGCGAGGAGGACGAGCAGGGTCACCGCCACGACAGCTTCCTGTACGAGCGCGGCCTGGTCGACTACGTCGAGTACCTCAACCGCTCCAAGAAGACCGACCTCGTCAACGACGAGATCATCTCGTTCGAGGCGGAGGACACCGAGCGCCACATCGCTCTCGAGGTCGCGATGCAGTGGACCACGGCCTACACGGAGTCGGTGCACACCTACGCCAACACGATCAACACCCACGAGGGCGGCACCCACGAGGAGGGCTTCCGCGCAGCGCTCACGACGCTCGTGAACCGGTACGCGCGCGAGAAGAACCTCCTGAAGGAGAAGGACGCGAACTTCTCCGGCGAGGATGTCCGCGAGGGGCTCACCGCCGTCATCTCGGTCAAGCTCTCGGAGCCGCAGTTCGAGGGGCAGACCAAGACGAAGCTCGGCAACACCGAGGCCAAGTCGTACGTGCAGCGCGTGACGAGCGAGCAGCTCGGCGACTGGTTCGACCGCAACCCGAACGCGGCCAAGGAGGTCATCCGGAAGGCGCTTCAGGCCGCGACCGCGCGCCTGGCGGCGCGCAAGGCGCGCGAGGCGACCCGGCGCAAGGGCCTGCTCGAGTCGGGCGGCATGCCCGGCAAGCTGAAGGACTGCCAGTCGAAGGACCCGTCGATCTCCGAGATCTTCATCGTCGAGGGCGACTCGGCCGGCGGCTCGGCCGTCCAGGGCCGCAACCCCGAGACGCAGGCGATCCTCCCGATCCGCGGCAAGATCCTCAACGTCGAGCGCGCGCGGCTCGACCGGGCCCTCGCGAACGCCGAGGTGCAGGCGATGATCACGGCATTCGGCGCCGGGCTCGGCGAGGACTTCGACCCCGAGAAGGTCCGGTACCACAAGATCGTGCTCATGGCCGACGCGGATGTCGACGGCCAGCACATCACGACGCTGCTGCTCACGCTGCTCTTCCGCTACATGCGGCCGCTCATCGAGCTCGGCTACGTGTACCTCGCGCAGCCGCCGCTGTACCGCATCAAGTGGTCCAACGCCGACCACGAGTACGTCTTCTCCGACCGCGAGCGCGATGCTCTGCTCGAGGACGGGCTCGCGCAGGGCAAGCGGATCCCGAAGGACAACGCGGTGCAGCGCTACAAGGGTCTCGGCGAGATGAACCACCAGGAGCTCTGGGACACGACGATGAACCCGGAGACCCGCACCCTCCTGCAGGTCACCATGGACGACGCGGCCGCGGCCGACGAGATCTTCTCGACCCTGATGGGCGACGACGTGGAGTCGCGCCGCAGCTTCATCCAGAAGAACGCGAAGGACGTGCGCTTCCTTGACATCTGACATCGTGAACCCGGGCGCCGACGAGAACGGCGAGGGCAACGGCATCCACGGTCGCATCGACCAGGTCGACCTCCAGCTCGAGATGCAGCGGTCGTACCTCGACTACGCCATGAGCGTCATCGTCGGGCGCGCGCTGCCCGACGTGCGCGACGGCCTGAAGCCCGTGCACCGCCGCGTCATCTACGCGATGTACGACGGCGGGTACCGGCCCGACAAGGCGTTCTCGAAGTGCTCGCGCGTCGTCGGCGACGTCATGGGCCAGTTCCACCCGCACGGCGACACGGCGATCTACGACGCGCTCGTCCGCCTCGTGCAGCCGTGGTCGATGCGCTACCCGCTGGCGCTCGGCCAGGGCAACTTCGGTTCGCCCGGCAACGACGGCGCGGCGGCGCCCCGGTACACCGAGACGAAGATGGCCCCGCTCGCGCTCGAGATGGTGCGCGACATCGAGAAGGACACCGTCGACTTCGGCGACAACTACGACGGTCGCACGCAGGAGCCGACAATCCTGCCGTCGCGCTTCCCGAACCTGCTGGTCAACGGCTCGGTCGGCATCGCGGTCGGCATGGCGACGAACATCCCGCCGCACAACCTGAGCGAGGTCGCGGCCGGTGCCCAGTGGTACCTCGAGCACCCGGACGCCACGCGCGAGGAGCTGCAGGAGGCGCTGATCCAGCGCATCAAGGGGCCCGACTTCCCGACGGGCGCCCAGATCCTCGGCACCCGCGGCATCCTCGACGCCTATCGCACGGGCCGCGGCTCGATCACGATGCGCGCCGTGGTCAACGTGGAGGAGATCCAGGGCCGCACGTGCCTCGTGGTCACCGAGCTGCCGTACCAGGTGAACCCCGACAACCTGGCGATCAAGATCGCCGACCTCGTGAAGGACGGCAAGCTCAGCGGCATCGCCGACATCCGCGACGAGTCGTCGGGTCGCACCGGCCAGCGACTCGTCATCGTGCTGAAGCGCGACGCGGTGGCCAAGGTCGTGCTGAACAACCTGTACAAGCACACGCAGCTGCAGGACAACTTCGGCGCGAACATGCTCGCGATCGTCGACGGCGTGCCGCGCACGCTGCCGATCGACGGCTTCATCGCCCACTGGGTCGACCACCAGATCGAGGTCATCGTCCGTCGCACCCGGTACCTCCTCAAGGAGGCCGAGGCGCAGGCGCACATCCAGCGCGGGTACGTGAAGGCGCTCGACGCGCTCGACGAGGTCATCGCGCTCATCCGCCGGTCGCCCGACGTCGACGAGGCCCGCACCGGGCTCATGGAGCTCCTCGACGTCGACCAGCTCCAGGCCGACGCGATCCTCGCCATGCAGCTGCGCCGCCTCGCGGCCCTCGAGCGCCAGAAGATCATCGACCGCCTCGCCGAGCTCGAGGAGCAGATCGCCGAGTACCAGGCGATCCTCGCCGACGAGTCCCGCCAGCGCGGACTCGTCTCCGACGAACTCGCCGAGATCGTCGACAAGTTCGGCGACGAGCGCCGCACGCACATCGTGCCCGGGTTCGACGGCGACATGTCGATGGAGGACCTCATCCCCGAAGAGGAGATGGTGGTCACGGTCACGCGCGGCGGCTACGTGAAGCGCACGCGCAGCGACAACTACCGGTCGCAGCATCGCGGCGGCAAGGGCGTCAAGGGCGCGCAGTTGCGAGCGGATGACGTCGTGGACCACTTCTTCGTCACGACGACCCACCACTGGCTCCTGTTCTTCACCAACCAGGGCCGCGTGTACCGGGCGAAGACGTACGAGGTGCAGGAGGGCGGCCGCGACGCCAAGGGCCAGCACGTCGCCAACCTCCTCGAGCTGCAGCCTGACGAGCAGATCGCCGAGATCCTCGACATCCGCGACTACGAGGTCGCGAAGTACCTCGTCCTCGCGACGCGCGACGGCCTCGTGAAGAAGACGGAGCTGACCGCGTACGACACCAACCGCTCGCGCGGCGTCATCGCGATCAACCTCCGCGACGGCGACGAGCTCGTCTCCGCGATGCTGGTCGACGAGCACGACGAGATCCTGCTCGTGTCGAAGAAGGGCATGTCGCTCCGCTTCGAGGCGACGGATGACGCGCTCCGCCCCATGGGGCGCGCCACGTCGGGTGTGAAGGGCATGAGCTTCCGCGCCGGCGACGAGCTGCTCGCGGCATCCGTCGTGCCGGGGTCGACCGAGGCCGAGGCCGCCGAGGCCGCCGCGGCACCGCCGGACGCGTCGGGCCAGAAGACGAGCCCCTCCGACGCGTACGTGTTCATCGTCACCGAGGGCGGCTATGCCAAGCGCACCCGCGTCGAGGAGTACCGCAAGCAGCAGCGAGGCGGACTCGGCATCAAGGTGGCCAAGCTGAACGACGATCGCGGCACGCTCGCCGGCGCGCTCATCGTCTCGCGCAACGACGAGGTGCTCGTGGTTCTTGCCAGCGGCAAGGTGGTACGCTCTGACGTCGCCGAGGTCCCCGCCAAGGGCAGGGACACGATGGGCGTGGTCTTCGCGAAGTTCGTCGCCGATGATCGCATCATCGCCATCGCGAAGAATTCCGAGCGGAATCTCGCGGAGGAGGCCGCCGAGACCGATGCGGCCGAGACCGCGGGAGAGGAGTGACCGTCATGAGTAGCGTCGCCGACAAGCTGGCCAAGAAGACCAACCGCAAGCCCCCGGGCAAGCAGGTGCGCCTGCGCCTGGTGTACATCGACTTCTGGTCGGCGGTGAAGCTGTCCTTCCTGGTCGCCGTGTGCCTCGCGGTGGTGAACATCGTGGCGTCGTTCCTCGTCTTCACGGTGCTGAGCTCGACCGGCATCTTCGAGCAGGTGAACAGCCTGGTCCAGGATGTCGCGGGCGCCGGCACCGACCTGCGCACGTTCTTCTCGCTCGGCAACGTGATGGGTTTCGCCGTCATCGTGTCGCTGCTGAACCTCGTCGTGACGACCGCCCTCGGCGCCGTCGTGGCGGTGCTGTACAACCTCAGCGTGAAGATCACGGGCGGCATCCTGGTCGGCTTCACCAACAGCTGATCGACCGGCTCCGGCTCGATTCGGAGATTCCCGCAGGGTCGGGTAGTCTGTCCTTCGGCCGAAATTCGGGGCTATAGCTCAGGCGGTTAGAGCGCTTCGCTGATAACGAAGAGGTCCCAGGTTCAAGTCCTGGTAGCCCCACTCCGATAACTCCACAACCGGATGCCACGCCATCCGCCTCGGGGCCTTAGCTCAGTTGGTAGAGCGCCTGCTTTGCAAGCAGGATGTCAGGAGTTCGAATCTCCTAGGCTCCACACTCCGTCGGCATGGCCGACCTCCCTCGCGGGAGTCCGACCTTCCCGGCAGTCATCGATGACGAGGCCCCTGTGACGCTCTCCCGACGCACCGCCCTCACGTGGATCGCGGCCTCGACCGCTGTTGCGACGCTCGGCGCCTGCGCCCCGCAGCCCTCCAGCGGATCCGCCGCGCCGACCCCGTCGCCGTCGGGCGGGGCGCGCCCCACGCCCACCCCGACGCCGACCCCGACGCCCACGCCGACTCCGACGGTCCCCGCGGCCCCGGACCTCGCGGCGATCGAGGAGCGCTACCGCACCGCGGTTCCGGCCGAGTGGGGCCTCCACGTGACGGGCGTGGTGAACCGGGCGCCCGAGGGCAGCACGGCGATCGCGCTCACGTTCGACGGCTGCGGCGGGTCCGGTGGCAGCGGGGTCGATCTCACCCTCATCGATGCGCTGCGCCGGCGGGAGGTCCCGGCGACCCTCTTCCTCAACCTCCGCTGGATCGAGGCGAATCCCGAACTCGCACGGGAGCTGGCCGCAGTGCCCTTCTTCGAGCTGGCCAACCACGGCACCGTCCACCGCCCGCTCTCCGTGAACGGGCGCTCCGCGTACGGCATCCAGGGCACGGGCTCGGTGCGCGAGGTCATCGACGAGGTGTGGACCAACCACCAGGCGCTCACCGAGCTCGTCGGGCGCCCGCCCCGCTGGTTCCGATCGGGCACCGCGCACTACGACGAGGTGGCCGTCCGCATCGTCGGGGATCTCGGCGAGACGGTCGTGGGGTTCGACGTCAACGGCGATGCCGGTGCGACGTTCGACGCCGGCACGGTCGAGGCATCCGTTCGATCGGCCACGCCGGGGTCGATCGTCATCGCGCACCTGAACCAGCCGTCGTCGGGCACGGCCCGGGGCGTCGACGCCGCGCTCGACCGCATGCTCGCCGACGGGGCGGTCTTCGGCTTCCCCGACGGCGCCGTACGACTCGCGCCGTGACCCGGGCGGAGTCGCCCTCCGAAGAATTTCCCATTCAGGTGCATCCGTTTCCGCGGTTCCGCCGGTAGTACTGGATGACGGGTGAACACGCACCCGACGACAGAAGGGGAAGTCCAATGAAGCGCATTCTCGCCACCGGATTCATCGCCGGACTCGCCACGTTCGGCTTCGCCGGCGCCGCGCACGCCGCGCCCGCCGACGCCGCGTGCTTCGGCCAGATCCACAAGACCCTCAACACCGAGGGCGCGCTCGGCTTCAACGGCGTCGGGGAGGTCGTCAAGGCAGCGGGCGGCCAGGGCAAGAACGAGACTGCGCGCGGGATCTGCGCCGGCTGAACGCACCCCTGACGCGCGAGGCACCGTCGTCGGCGGTCCGGAATCCACACATCCGGGCCGCCGTCGGCGTCTCGGAACGCCGATGACGTCGCCGCCGGTTGATACGGTCGTCGTCATGGGCACCGGCTCGCCGTCGTCGGGGCGCGCACGGGCGATCGCCGACCGGCTCCGCGCGGCCGGGAGCGTGTTCGCCGAGGAGGAGGCCGCCATCCTGCTCGATGCGGCGAGGGATGACGCCGAGCTCGCCTCGCTCGTCGCCCGCCGCGTCGCAGGTGAGCCGATCGAGCCGCTCGTGGGCTGGGTCCGCTTCGGTCCGCTCCGCCTCGAGGTCGGACCGGGCGTGTTCGTTCCGCGCCAGCGCTCGCTGCTGCTGGCGCGCGCCGCCGTGCGGGTCGTGCGGGCGCAGGACGAGCCGGTCGTGCTGGAGCCCTTCTGCGGCGTCGCCCCGATCGCGGCCACGGTGGCCGCCGCGGTTCCGACGGCCGAGATCCACGTCACGGACGTCGACGCGACACCGCTCCGGTTCGCGCGACGGAACCTGCCGTCCGGCGCGCAGGTGTACCAGGGCGCCGGGCTCGCGCACCTTCCCATGGCGCTTCGCGGTCGGGTCTCGCTCGCGGCATCCGTGCCGCCGTACGTGCCCGACGGCGATCGACATCTCGTGCCCCGAGAGGCGCTCGAGCACGAGCCGCCGGCCGCGCTGTTCGCCGGCGCGGACGGCCTCGATCACGTGCGCGATCTCGTGACCGGGCTCGCAGGATGGCTGCGCCCGGACGGACGGGCAATCATCGAGCTGCACCGGTCGCAGTGGAGCGCCGCCGCCGAGCATGCGCGGGCGCAGGGGTGGCGCGCGTCGCGTCGCACCGGCTCGGACGGCCAGACGGTGCTCCTCGATCTGCGGGCCGGGTAATACAGTGGCGTGATGGACATCCGCATCGCCGCGTACGGGGTCATCATCCGCGACGATGCCATCCTGCTCTCGCACTGGAACGAGCACGGGCGCTCGGCGTGGACCCTGCCCGGCGGGGGGATCGAACTGCCCGAGCATCCCTACGACGCCGCGATCCGCGAGATCCAGGAGGAGACCGGCTACGACGCCGAGATCGAGCGGCTCCTGGGGATCGACACGATGGTGGTGCCCGCGGCGAGACGGCACCACGGTTCGGCTTCGCTCTACGCGATGCGGGTCGTCTACCGCGCGCGCGTGACCGGCGGCGAACTGCGCAACGAGGTCGGCGGCTCGAGCGACGAGGCCCGCTGGTTCCCGCTCGACGAGGTGCGGAACCTGACCCGGGTGAGCCTGCTGGACATCGCCCTGCGCATGAACGACGAGCAACCCGCCGCCGGCATCCTGCCGAAGCGCTGAGCGCGCCAGCCCCGGAGACGGCGACGGCCCCGTCCGGCGGGCGGACGGGGCCGTGCGGTCGGGTCCTGCACGGTGGCCATGACGATCAGAGCGTCCGGGCCAGCAGGGCGAGGGTGGTGAAGTTCGACTCGCGCAGGCGGTCGGCCTCGCGCTGGAGCTCCGCGCGACGGCGCGGGTCCTCGCGGAGGCGACGTGCCTCGGAGGCCCGGCTCCACGCCAGGAGCGCGAGGCCCGCACGGCGCGCGAGGCGCTCCTGCAGGCGGCCGGCTCCGGCTCGAACGGCGTGCGCCGGTTGAGCGGTCGAACGTTGGGCGGTGAGTGCGGTGTTCACGGTGGTGTCCTTCTTCGGAGGTGGTGCGAACGGATGGCGCGCGCGGCAACGCGCACCGGGAGGAGACGAGTGGGAGCCCCGGGACGTCGCGCGGCGGCATCCGTCGTCGGCATGGACGCGGAGGAGCCGCTCGGATCGAGTCGAGGGGAGTGGCCGGCGGCTCGAGGCGTCGGGAGACGCGGAGCGATGAGCGGATGCCGGTGTGACGGGCGCTGCTCAGGAACGAGCGAGCATCGTCAGGCGGGTGCGGACCCTGCGGTCAGCGCGCGAGCGCGAACGGTCAGCAGGCCGCGAAGGGGGCGCCGAGGAAGGCGACCTCAGCGCGGATCGGGGTGTGCGTGTGCCGGATCATCATGTGGGTCTCGCCTCCTCTCGTTTGCCGTCGTGGCGGGCCGAGAGACGACATTAGCGGGAACCGCGATCGGATTGCAAGGGAATTCCCAGAATCTGGTGAAAGCGCCCACTGGCGCCTCGAGTTCGTGCTCGAGTGCGAGCCGGAGCGCGTGCGCGAGCGTGCCCCGAACACGGCGAAGGCCCCCGCCCGGATGGGCGAGGGCCTTCGAGAAACCGTGGTGCGTCAGATCACCGGCGACGGGCTGGCCTCGGAGCCGGCCGTGCTCGATGCCGACGGCATCGGCTCGTCGTCGGCGACCCACAGCTCGTCGTCGGCGCGGAACGTCTGCCAGACCGCGTAGGCCACACCGGCCGCGGCGATCACTCCGGCCCCGATGGCGAGGTACGTACCTACGCCGGGACCCTGCTTCTGCTTCACCACCGCAGCGGCACGCGGCGACACGCGCGCGAGCGCGCGGCGGACCCGCGTGTCGTTGGCGACGTCGCCGACGGACATGATCGCGCCCAGTGCCGTGCCGAGCGCACGCTCGGCGGTCCGGCCGGCGCCTCGGGCGACCGTGCGGGCCTGGTCGAGGCCCGGACGGACGTAGCTCTCGTAGCCCGTGCGCACTCGCGGAACGACCTCCTCCTGCGCGAGCAGGTTCAGCTGGTGGCTCGCCTCGCGGGCGACCTTGGCCGCCTGGTCGAGCACGTCCTGCTGGCCCCCCCACAGTTCCTCTGCACTGCTGCGCAGCCGCTTGAGTTCCTTCCGGCGCTTGCGTGACAGGCTCATCTCGACCTCCATCGTTGTGCAGCGAACTCCTCCATCCTGCCACCGAACCGGCTGGATGTGGGGTGGGAGTACGGGGGGTTGCATACCGCGCGGCGAATCCCCACGTGCGAGAATCGACGTCATGCCGAATCCCACCGCAGTCGCGACGATCACCACCAACCACGGCGACATCAAGGTCGATCTGTACGGCCACCACGCCCCCAAGACCGTCGAGAACTTCATCGGCCTCGCGACGGGCGAGATCGAGTGGACCCACCCCGCCACCGGCCAGAAGTCCACCGACCCGCTGTACGACGGCGTCATCTTCCACCGCATCATCCCCGGCTTCATGATCCAGGGCGGCGACCCGCTCGGTCAGGGCGTGGGCGGCCCGGGCTACCGCTTCGACGACGAGATCCACCCCGAGCTCGACTTCTCCGAGCCCTACGTCCTGGCCATGGCGAACGCCGGCATCCAGGGCGGTCGCGGCACGAACGGCTCGCAGTTCTTCATCACGGTCGGCCCGACCACGTGGCTGCACGGCAAGCACACCATCTTCGGCAAGGTGACGGATGCCGCGAGCCAGGCGGTGGTCGACAAGCTCGCCGCCGTGCCGACCGACGGCCGCGACCGTCCGCTCGACGACGTCGTGATCGAGAAGATCACGGTCGACCGCCGCTGAGTCCCCGACGGTGAGCGACGCGGCGCCCGAGCGCGAGAGCTTCTGCTACCGGCATCCGGACCGCCAGAGCTTCGTGCTCTGCCAGCGGTGCGGCCGCACGATCTGCGGTGAGTGCCAGACGCCGGCTCCGGTCGGGGTGATCTGCCCGGAGTGCATGCGCGAGCAGCGCGCGACGGCGCCGCGGACCAAGCCCGCCGTGCTGACGCGGGCGCGGTCGGCCGCGGAGCGCGGGGCGCCCGTCGTCACCTACTCGATCATCGGCGTGACGCTGGTGGTCTTCGTGCTGCAGCTCATCCCGGGGTTGGCGGTGACCGACCGCCTGCTCTATGCGGGCGTGTACTCGCTGCCGTTCAACTTCGAGCCGTGGCGCATGCTGACCGCGCTCGTCGTGCACTCGACCGGGCTGCTCTTCCACGTGGCCCTGAACATGTACACGCTGTGGATCTTCGGCCAGCTGCTCGAGGGCGTGCTCGGGCGGTGGCGGTTCCTGACGCTGTACCTCATCTCGGGGTTCGCGGGCTCGGTCGCCGTGCTGTGGCTCGCCGACCCGCGCACGGGCGTCGTCGGCGCCTCGGGGGCGATCTTCGGCCTCATGGGCGCGTTCCTCGTCATCCAGCGCCGCCTGGGCGGCAACGCGACCCAGCTGCTCATCCTCGTCGGCATCAACCTCGTCATCGGGTTCGTGCCGGGCTTCAACATCTCGTGGCAGGCCCACCTCGGCGGCCTCATCGGCGGCGCCCTCGTCGGCCTCATCTACGTCGAGACGCGCAAGCGCGACCAGCGCGGGCTCCAGGTCGGCCTGCTCGCGGCCCTGGTGGCCGTGCTGGTGGTGCTCTCGCTGCGGTACTTCTACCTTCCGCTCTTCTGAGCGGGGTGCGGCCTCGAGTCGGGGTTATCCACAACGCTGTCCACAGTTGGGGAGAGTTACACCGGTGTGATTCCGAACATCGTCCGGAAATCCGCGTTTTCCCGGCGTCCACAGCTTGTGGATGGTGTGGAGAACCCTGTGGATGATGTGGATAACACTGTGCAGAGATACGACGAAGGGGCGGATGCCGCAGCATCCGCCCCCTTCGTATCGTCGCCGGTCAGCGCCAGCGTGTGGTCATCAGGAAGCCGATGAAGGCGATGCCGAACCCGATCAGGATGTTCCACGACCCGAGGTCGGCCACCGGAAGCGCACCCTGGCTCACGTAGAACACGATGATCCAGAGGAGGCCGAGCAGCATGAACCCGAACATGACGGGCTTGAACCAGACGGGATTCGGCGCGTCCTCGCCGCTCGGCTGCTCCGCGCGAGCGGGCTTCGAAGAATTCGTGCGTGCCATGCCCGAGATTCTAGTCGATCCGCCGCGGGCACTCGGAGACCGCACATCCGAGGGCGAATAGAATCGCCCGTATGCCCGGAGGCCTGATCGAGGACCGGGTCGATCCCGCCGACGCCGAGGAACGGCCCGAGCGATCCGGCGCGCCCGAACCCGCGCGTTCCCGGGTGAGCTTCGTCGGCGTCCTCGGCGAACTCCTCGTCACGGCCGGCGTCCTCATCCTGCTCTTCCTGGGCTGGCAGCTCTGGTGGAACGACGCCATCATGGCGTCGCAGCAGTCGGATGCGGCATCCGTGCTCTCGTCGGAGTGGCGCGAACAGGCGCGGGCCCAGCACGGCGACACCCCGCCGCCCTCGCCCGAGGGCTACGGCGACCCCGTCGTCGACACCACCGCGTACGGCAACGGCGAGGCCTTCGCGGTCATGTACGTGCCGCGGTTCGGCGAGAACTCCCAGCGCGGGATCGCCGAGGGCATCGGCCTCGACGTGCTCAACAGCTTCCAGCTCGGGGTCGGCCACTACCCCGGAACGCAGATGCCCGGCGAGGTGGGCAACTTCGCCATCGCCTCGCATCGCAGCGCGTACGGCGGCGGGATGCACGAGATCGAGCAGCTGCAGCTCGGCGACGGCATCTTCATCCAGACGCGCGACGGCTGGTACACCTACCGGTTCCGCGACTTCGAGTACGTCACGCCCGACACGGTCGACGTGCTCGCGCCCGTGCCGCACCGACCGGACCTCCAGCCCACGGACCGCATCATCACGCTCACGAGCTGCAACCCCCTCTACTCGACCGCCGAGCGCATCATCGCGTACGGCGTCCTCGAGTCGTGGCAGCCCATCAGCGCCGGCCCGCCGGACGAGATCGCCGCGCAGGTCGCGGCGTGGGGGGAGTAGGACGTGTACGCAGCGCTCTGGCGCATCCTTCCCGGACCCGTCTGGGTCCGCATCCTGCTGCTCGCGGTGATCGCCGCCGCAGTGGTGTTCGCGCTGTTCACCTGGGTTTTCCCCTGGCTGGACGGCATCGTCAACCCAATCGACGTCACGGTGGAGCAATGACCCGGATCCTCGTCATCGACAACTACGACAGCTTCGTCTACACGCTGAACGGCTACCTGCAGGAGCTCGGCGCCGAGACCGAGGTCGTCCGCAACGACGACATCGCCGTGGCGGACGTCGCCGCACGCATCGCCGAGTACGACGGCGTCCTCATCTCGCCCGGACCGGGCAAGCCCGCCGACGCGGGCGTCTCGATCCCCGTGGTCGACGCCGCGCTCGAGTCGGGGCAACCGCTGCTGGGAGTGTGCCTCGGACACCAGGCGATCGCGGAGGCGTTCGGAGCGACGGTCACGAACGCCGAGGAGCTCATGCACGGCAAGACGTCGCGCATCGTGCACGACGACAGCGCGTTCTACGCGGGCGTGCCGCAGCCGTTCACGGCGACCAGGTACCACTCGCTCGCCGTCGTGGACGGCACCGTGCCGAGCGACCTCGTGGTGACCAGCCGCACGCAGGGCGGGGTCATCATGGGACTCCGGCACGAGTCCGCGCCGATCCACGGCGTCCAGTTCCACCCGGAGTCGGTGCTGACCGAGGGCGGCTACCGCATGCTCGGCAACTGGCTCGCCGACACCGGACTCGCCGAGGCGTCCGAGCGCGCACGCGCGCTGAACCCGCTCGTCAGGGTCGCTCAGCCCGCGCAGTAGACGAGCTCGACCTCGGACTTCTGCGGCACGTCGCCGGGCGCCAGCGACTGGCGCACGACCGGCGACCCGGCCTGCGACGGGCAGTCCGGATCGGGCACGGGCACGGGCGTGAGCTGCAGCGTGGAGGAGCCGAGGTACGACGAGGCGGCCTGCAGCGACTGGCCGGTGAGGTCGGGCAGCGTGACGTTGCCGCTCGAGACCGTGAAGTTGACCGTCGATCCGGTCTCGACCGAGGCGCCGGCCTCCGGATCGGTGCCGAGCACCGTGCCCGCTGCGACGGTCGGAGAGTTCTGCCGTGTCTCGCTTCCGGCCACCAGTCCCGCGCCCTCGAGGTCGGCCTTGGCCTCCTCGAGCGTCTTGTTCACGACATCCGGGACCGCGACCGCCTCGCGACCCGTCGAGATGAACACCCGGATCGGCGTGCCCGTGTCGACGATCTCGCCCTCGGCGGGCTCGGTCCGGATCACCTCGCCCGCGGGCACGGTGTCGTTCGTCTCGTCGATCCGCGTCGCGGGGAGCGTCAGCGCCTGCAGTTCGTTCGCCGCCTCCTCCCACGTCGCGCCGGCGAGCGAAGGCACTTGCCTCGCGTTCGACGGCAGGTCGTCGGCGGGCTGGAGGTTGAAGGCCCAGTACATGACCGCGACGACGATGACGACGACCGCGATGATGCCCGACCAAATCCAGATCGCCGGTGGGCGCCGCTGCGTGCGCGTCATCGTGTCGTCCTCGGCGAGCTGGCGCAGGGCCAGCTCGGACGTCGACAGCGACCCGGTGTCGGTGCCGAAGAACAGCGCCGTCTCGTCGACCTTCCGATTCACGGGCACCCGGCCCGCCGCCGCCTCCTCGACCTCGGCCCGGAACTCCGCGGCGGTCTGGTAGCGGATGTCGCGGTCCTTCGCGAGCGCGTGCAGGACCACGACATCGAGGGCGGGCGAGACCTTGGGGTTGATGACGCTCGGCTTGACCGGCCGCTCGCTCACGTGCTGGTACGCGACCGCGACCGGGGTGTCGCCGCGGAAGGGCGGACGCCCGGTCAGCATCTCGAAGAGCACGACGCCGGTGCTGTAGAGGTCGGTGCGCGCGTCGACCGGTTCGCCCTTCGCCTGCTCGGGCGAGAAGTACGAGGCCGTGCCGAGGATCGCGGTGGTCTGCGCGACCGTCGTGGCGGAGTCGGAGACCGCACGCGCGATGCCGAAGTCCATCACCTTCACCTGGCCGGTGGTCGTGATCATGATGTTGCCCGGCTTGATGTCGCGGTGCACGACCCCGGCGCGATGCGAGTACTCGAGCGCGGTGAGGACGCCCTCGATGACGCGCGCCGCCGCGAGCGGCTCGAGCGGGCCCTCGTGGATGATGTCCTTCAGCAGCCGGCCCTCGACGTACTCCATGACGATGAAGGGCAGCTGCACCTCATGACCGGAGCGGTCGAGCACCGTCTCCTCGCCGGCGTCGAAGACGCGCACGATGGTCGGATGCGCCATCCGTGCGGCCGACTGCGCCTCCTGCCGGAACCGCATGCGGAACGACGGGTCGGTCGCGAGCTGGGGCTTCAGCAGCTTGATCGCGACCTGTCGGCCGAGGCGCGTGTCGGTGCCCTCGTGGACGTCGGCCATGCCACCGCGCCCGATGAGCGCACCCACGCGGTATCGACCCGCGAGCATGCGACCTTCATCGTTCACGGTTCCTCCGATCGGTAGGGCTCTCGGCTGCGGACTAGGGCGCGACGGTCACCGGGGCGGCCGGCGAGAACGGCGAGTCGAGCTGGCCGCAGAAGTACCGGTAGGTCACCTCGAACGACTGGCTGCCGGCCTGCACGTTGACGCTCCGCGTGTTGGCGCCGACGGGGCTCGGCGCGGTCGCGTCTCCCGTCACGGCGACCTCGTACCCGCTGAGCTGTTGGCCGGAGGGGCAGCTCGCCGCGGGCCAGCTGACCTCGACGAGACCGCCCGGCTCGACCTCGGCCGGGTTCACGGTGGGCGCGTTGCCCGGGGCGCTCGGGGTCTCGGGAGCGCCGAGGTAGGTGACCGTGATCGCGGAACCGACGGCGAGGGTGCCGCTCGGGTTCACGTCGGAGACGGTGTTGGCCTGGTCGGGCGAGGTCGCCGCCGCACCCTGCTGGGTCGTGACGGCGAATCCGGCCTGCTCGAGCTCGGCGCGCACCTCGTCGACGTTCCGGCCGATGTAGGCGGCGCGGTCGACGACGACGGTCTGCGGCGCCTCAGAGGTGGGCGGCGGGGGCGCCTCGCTCGTCGTCTGCGGAGGTGCCGACGTGGTCTGCGGCGGCGTCGAGCGCGTGGGGTTCGGCTCGTCGTCGCCGCCGCCG
Source organism: Agromyces sp. C10 (assembly GCF_023217995.1). Classification (NCBI taxonomy): domain Bacteria; kingdom Bacillati; phylum Actinomycetota; class Actinomycetes; order Micrococcales; family Microbacteriaceae; genus Agromyces; species Agromyces sp. C10. The sequence continues at coordinate 39,724 of NZ_JALPSX010000014.1, forward strand.
AGGGCGAGGGCGATCAGCGTGCCGATGAGCACGAGCGCGAGCAGGATGATGAGCACGATCAGCGGCCAGGTCCACGGGCTGCGCTTCTTCTTCTCAGGCTCGCCGAGCTCTTCCTCGGTCTCGGTCGTGGTGACCGCGGCCGCGCCGGCCGGGAGGACGGTCGTTGCGGCCGTTCCCGGGCCGGACTGCTGGGGCAGGATCGCCGTGGCGGCGGTCGCGCCGGCCGCGGCGCCGAGCACCGCGGGGACCGCGGCGGCAGCGCCGCGCACGTCGCCCCGACGGAGGGCGTTCGCCGCGCGCGCCAGGTGCGCGGCGGTCTGCGGCCGATCGGCCGGGTTCTTCGCGATGCACGAGTAGACGAGGTTGCGCACCGGCTCGGACACCGTCACCGGAAGGTCGGGCGGCGTCTCGTTGATCTGCGCCATCGCGATCGCGACCTGCGACTCGCCGGTGAAGGGACGGCGGCCCGCGAGCGCCTCGTAGGCGACGATGCCGAGCGAGTAGATGTCGGTCGTCGGCGAGGCCGGGTGTCCGGACGCCTGCTCGGGCGAGAGGTACTGCACGGTGCCCATGACCTGGCCGGTCGCGGTGAGCGGCACCTGGTCGGCGATCCGGGCGATGCCGAAGTCGGTGATCTTGACGCGCCCGTCGGGCGTGATGAGCAGGTTGCCGGGCTTGATGTCGCGGTGCACGAGGCCCGCGGCGTGCGCCGCCTGCAGCGCGCTCGCGGTCTGGGCGACGATGTCGAGCACCTTGTCGGTGGGGAGCACGTGCTCGCGCTCGAGGATCGTCGAGAGGGCCTCGCCGGGGACGAGTTCCATCACGAGGAAGGCGCTGCCCTCCTCCTCGCCGTAGTCGAAGACGTTCGCGATGCCCTCGTGGTTGACCAGCGCAGCGTGGCGGGCCTCGGCGCGGAACCGCTCGAGGAAACCGGGGTCGCCGAGGTACTCGTCCTTGAGGATCTTGATGGCGACCTGCCGCCCGATGACGAGGTCGGTGGCCTGCCACACCTCGCCCATGCCGCCGATGGCGATCCGGGACTGCAGTTCGTAGCGCCCACCGAAGGTGAGCCCTGCGCTCGGTCTCATTTGTTCAGCACCGCCTCTAGTACCTTCTTCGCAACCGGCGCGGCAACACCGTTGCCGAACCCTTCCTGACCTAGTCCCCCGCCGTCTTCCACGAGGACCGTGATCGCATACTGAGGGTCGTCGGCGGGGGCGAACCCGGTGAACCAGAGGGTGTATGGATCGTCCTCGCCGTTCTCCGCGGTTCCGGTCTTACCGGCCACGCTGACGCCGTCTATTCTTGCATTACTCGCCGCGCCGTTCTCGACGCCGTCGACCATCATCTCGGTCATCGTCTGGGCGGTCTGCGCGCTGATCGCACGGCCGAACTCCGAGGCCGAGAACTCCTCGATCGTGCGGAAGTCGGGTGCCGTGATCGAGTCGACCAGGTCGGGGTTCATGACGATCCCGTCGTTGGCGATCGCCGCCGAGACCATCGCCATCTGCAGGGGCGTCGCCCGCACGTCGCCCTGTCCGAATCCGGTGAGCGCGGTCTGCGGCTCGTCCGGGTCGCCGGGGTACGTGCTCGTCTCGGTCGGGTTGGGCGTCGTGAAGTTGGAGTTGAACCCGAACTTCTCCGCCTGCGCGCGGATCGCGTCGTCGCCGAGCTGGAGTGCGAGCTCGGCGAACGGGATGTTGCACGAGAGCCGGAGCGCCGTCGCCAGCGTGACCTCCGAGCCGCCGCCGCACGTGCCACCGCTCGAGTTGCGGACGACCGAGCTCGTGCCGGGCAGCGTGAACTCGGCCGGGTTGGGGAAGGTGCTGTCGGGCGTGAACTGCCCCGACTCCAGCGCGGCGGCGGTCATGACGAGCTTGAACACCGATCCGGGCGGGTTCATGTCGCCGCCCGTGGCGCGGTTGAAGAGCGGGTCGCCCGGATCCTCGACGAGCGCCTGGTAGGTCTCCTCGACCTGCGTTCCGCTGTGCACTGCGAGGGCGTTCGGGTCGTACGTGGGCTTGGTGACCATGGCGAGGATGCGGCCGGTCGCGGGCTCGGTCACGATGACCGCGCCCGTGTAGTCGCCCAGCGCGTCCCAGGCCGCCTGCTGCGCGACCGGATCGATCGCGACCTCCACGGAGGCGCCCATGGGGTCCTGTCCGGAGATCAGCCGGTTCAGGGAGTCGAAGAACTGGGACTCGGACTGGCCGCTCAGCACGGGGTTGAGCGACTGCTCCAGGCCGGTCGCCTCTCCGTTCACCGGGATGAAGCCGGTGATGGGCGCGTAGAGCGGCCCGTTGGCGTAGATCCGTTGGAACTTGTAGTCGTCGTCGCTCGGCTCGGAGTACGCGATGGGCTCCCCGCCGACGAGGATGGGTCCGCGTTCGACCGAGTAGCTCTCGTACAGGGTGCGCGCGTTCCGCGGGTCGGCGGCGAGGTTCGACGCCTGGACGTACTGGATGACGGTCGTCGCGACGAACAACGTCAGGAACATGAGGAGGGCGACGATCGTCACCCGCTTGAGCTCGCGGTTCATCCGTCGATCACCAGCCTCGGGTGGTTGCGAACCGTGTCGGACAGTCGGAGGAGGAGGGCCACGATGATCCAGTTCGCCACGAGCGAGGATCCGCCGGCGGCGAGGAACGGCGTGGTGAGGCCCGTCAGGGGGATGACGCGGGTCACGCCGCCGACGACGATGAAGACCTGCAGCGCGACCACGAACGACAGGCCCACGCCGAGGAGCTTGCCGAAGTCGTCCTGGCCGGCGAACCCGATGCGGAAACCGCGCGCGACGAAGAGGACGTACAGCCCGAGGATCACGAAGACGCCCGCGAGCCCGAGCTCCTCGCCGAGGCTCGCGATGATGTAGTCGCTCTGCGGCACGGGCGTGAGGTCGGGACGGCCCTGGCCGAGCCCCGTACCGATCAGGCCGCCGTTCGCGAGCCCGAACAGCCCCTGCACGAGCTGGTAGGACCCGCCGGCCGCCTCGTAGACCTCGGGGTTGAATGCGTCGAGCCAGTTCCGGAATCGGCCGTTGACGTACTCGAGCGTCTGGCTCGCGAAGATCGCGCCGCCGAAGAACAGCGTCAGGCCGAGGACGACCCAGGAGAGCCGGCTGGTCGCGACGTACAGCATGACGAGGAACAGGCCGAAGTAGAGGAGCGCCGTTCCGAGGTCGCGCTGGAAGACGATGACCGACATCGATAGCGCCCAGACCACGAGCAGCGGTCCGAGGTCGCGGGCCCGCGGGAACTTCATCCCGAGGAACCGGCGGCCCACCATGGACAGCGAGTCGCGGTTGCGCACGAGGTAGCCGGCGAAGAACACGGCCAGCGCGATCTTCGCGATCTCACCCGGCTGGAACGTGGCGATGTCGCCGAATCCGATCCAGACCCGCGCTCCGCTCACCTCGCGTCCGAGCCCCGGGACGAGCGGCAGCAGGAGCAGCACGATCGCGATGAGTCCCGACACGTAGGTGTAGCGGAACAGGGTCCGGTGGTTGCGCAGCAGCAGGATCGTCGCGATCGCGGCGATGATCGCGATCGCGCTCCACACGATCTGGCGTACCGCGGCGCTCTGCCAGCCCGCGTCGCCGTACGCGATGTCGATGCGGTAGATCATCGCGATGCCGAGGCCGTTGAGCAGCGTCGCGATCGGCAGGAGGAACGGGTCGGCGTCGCGCGCGACGAACCGCATCGCGATGTGCAGGCCGAACACGAGCGCCGACAGGCCGGCGCCGAGCAGCACGAGCTGGGTGTCGACGCGTCCCATCGCACCGAGCTGCACGAGCACGATCGCGCCCGCGTTGATGAGGCACGCGGCGAGCAGCAGCCAGAACTCGAGGTTGCGCAGCTTCTGGGGCAGGCGGATGCGGCGGACGCCCTCGGTCGCGGGCGCGCGCTCGTCGGGTCGGGTGGCGCGGTCAGTCAACGGATTCCCCCAATCGCGCCACGATCCGCCGCGCCTCCTCGAGGGAGCCGGCGCTGATCGTCTGTTCGACGCGTTGCTGGTCGTAGGTCCGCAGGTCGGCGATGTCGATCGGCGTCTCGGAGTGCAGCTGGCTCAGGGTGATCGGGCCGAGATCCTGCTGGATGCCCTGGTAGATCGCCACGCGCCCGTTGTAGTCGCCCACGTAGTAGCGGGTCTGGGTCCACTGGTAGCCGACGACGAACGCGGTGACGATCGCGCCGATGAGGAGGACGATCCACAGGCTCCAGATCATCCGGCGGCGCCGGCGTCGGCGTTCGTCCTCTTCGATCAGCTCGTCGAAGTACTCCTCCGAGTCCGGCTCGAAGTGCGTCTCCTGCACCGGGTGCGGTCGGAACGGGGTGAGGCGGATGCCGGGTCGCCGGGCGGGTTCGGGCGTGCCGAAGGCGAGCGGCGCGGCGGCGGAGCCGACGACGAGCGGCGGCGTGTCGGGCGCGGGCGGGTCGCCGATGTCGACGACGACGACGGTGACGTTGTCGGGCGCGCCGCCGTCGAGGGACGCCTTGACGAGGCGGTCGGCGACCTGCTTCGCGCCTGCGTCGGACGAGAGCATCTCGTGGATCTCGTCGAACGGGACCACGCCCGAGAGCCCGTCGGAGCAGAGCATCCACCGGTCGCCCGGGTGCGTGTCGATGACGAGCGTGTCGATCTCCGGCGAGGCCTCCACGTCGCCGAGCACGCGCATGAGCACCGAGCGCCGCGGGTGCACCATGGCCTCCTCGGCGGTGATGCGGCCGGCGTCGACGAGTCGCTGCACGAACGTGTGGTCGGTGGAGACCTGGCTCAGCTCGCCCGAACGCAGGAGGTAGACGCGCGAGTCGCCGATGTGGGCGATGACGACGCGGTCCTGCTGCACGAGCATCGCACTCACCGTGGTGCCCATGCCGGTCAGCTCCGAGTGGTCGGCGACCGTCTCCTCGAGCGTGCGGTTGGCCGAGAGCAGCGCCTGCTCGAGCGCGGCCACGGCCTCGGCGGATGACGGGTAGTCGGTGTCGGCGACCTCGGCGATGCGCTGCGTGGCGATCGCGCTCGCGACGTCGCCGCCGGCGTGGCCGCCCATGCCGTCGGCGACGAGGAACAGCCGGCGCCCGGCGTACCCGGAGTCCTGGTTGTTCGAGCGGACCCGTCCGACGTGCGAGACCGCAGCGCTCGCCTTGACGCTGGCCATGGGCTACCGCCGCAGCTCGAACGTCGTCGCCCCCACCTTGACGGTGGCTCCGAGCGGGATGGGCTGCGGCACGGTGACCCGGGAGCCGTTGAGGAACGTGCCGTTGGTGGAGTCGAGGTCCTGGATCATCCAGCGGCCGTTCCACAGCATGAGCCGGGCGTGATGCGTCGAGGTGTAGTCGTCGCGGATGATGATCGCCGAGTCGCTGGACCGGCCGATCGTGATCTCATCGCGACCGAGGGGGAACTCGGCGCCCGCCTTGGCGCCGGAGGTGATCACGAGCCGGGTGGCGTTCTCGCTCGTGGCATCCGCGCCGCCGCCGCCGGAGGGCGGCGCCGGACGGTTCACCGCGGCGGTGGGGGCCGCGGGTCCGGCCGACGGGGCCGGTGCAGGTCCCGCGGCCGCGACATCCGGCTGCAGCTTCCGCACGCGCTGGCCGAAGAGGTCGCTGCGGAGCGCGTACACGATCGCGAAGACGAACACCCACAGCAGCACGAGGAAGCCGAGCTGGAGGACGAGGAGGGTCAGTTCACTCATTCGGCCGGCCCCCAGAAACCGCCCGCATCGCGGCGCTGACCGGGGTCGACTCGTCGCCCGACGGCGGTGTCGGACGGATCGGCTTGGGCGAGCACCCGGAACACGATACGCGAGCGCCCGATGCTGATGACGGAGTCGGGCTCGAGCACCGCCTCCTTCACGGGGGCGCCGTTCAACTGCGTGCCGTTCGTCGATCCGAGGTCGCGCAGGCGCGCGCGCTGGCCGTCCCACTGCACCTCGACGTGGCGGCGCGAGGCGCCGGCGTCGTCGAGCGTGACATCCGCTTCGCTGCCGCGGCCGATCACGGTGCGGCCCTTGAGGAGCGGGTACCGCCGGCCGTCGACGTCGAGGACCGGGGTCCACGCGACACGGCCCTTCACGTTCTGCGAGTCGACCTGGACCATGCCCTCGGACAGGCTCGTGTCGGCCTGCAGCTCGATGCGGATGCCGCCGGCGAACTGGAAGCGCTGGCTCGCCGCATGCTTCTGCACGAGGTCGACGAGTTCGTCGATGAGCGCCGGTCCGAGCGACGACATGCGCTCGTAGTCGGCAGGCGACATGCGCACCGCGAACCGGTTCGGCACGAGCACGCGGTCGCGTGACACGACCGCCGCCTTCGTGTCGATCTCGCGCTTGAGCGCCGCGGTGATCTCGACGGGCTGCAGCCCCGAGCGGAAGGTCTTCGCGAAGGCGCCGTTGACGGCGCGCTCGAGACCCTTCTCGAAGTTGTCCAGTAGGCCCACAGGTCTCCCGTCCGGTCCGTGACTCGACTGACATGCTAGCCCCAGCCCGTGCGAACGCGCCGGGGACGGCCCGGAACCAGGCGGTTCCGGGATGCGGCGTCAGTCGAAGACGGCGGCCGCCTCCTCTTCGTCGACGTCGAGCGACAGCGTCGGGATCGACGCGGTCAGCAGGGTGCCGTCGGCGCGGCGGGTGCCGCGCACGTTCTGCATGGTCGGCGCACCCACGCGGCGCGCGCCGTGGCCGTCGAGCGCGACGACGAGCGGGGCACCGGGGGTGACGACGAGACGCTCGCCGCGCACCTCGAGCGGCACCGTGGCATCCGCTTCGCCGTCTTCGATCGTGAACCGGATCGCCTCGGCCGTCAGGTCGACGCGGATCCGCGTGCCGCGCAGCGTGAGCCGGAACGAGAGGCGGTCCCAGCCGTCGGGCAGGCGCGGGTCGAACGTGAACCGGCCGTTGTGGTCGCGGAAGCCGCCGAAGCCGGAGACGAGCCCCGCCCAGACGCCGCCCGTCGACGCGACGTGCACGCCGTCGGCCGCGTTGTGGTGCAGGTCGGCGAGGTCGACGAACAGCGCCGAGCGGAAGTACCGCAGCGCCAGCTCGTGGTAGCCCACCTCGGCCGCGATGATCGACTGCACGACCGCCGACAGGGTCGAGTCGCCCGTGGTCAGCGGGTCGTAGTACTCGAAGTCGGCGAGCTTCTCCTCGGTCGTGAAGCGGTCGCCCTGCAGGTAGAGGGCGAGCACGACGTCGGCCTGCTTCAGCACCTGGAAGCGGTAGATCACCAGCGGGTGGTAGTGCAGCAGCAGCGGCAGGTGGTTGTCGGGGGTGTGCTCGAGGTCCCACAGTTCCTTCTCGAGGAAGGCCGAGTCCTGCGGGTGCACGCCGAGCTGCGGGTCGAACGGGATGTGCATGTGCGCCGCCGCGCGCCGCCAGCTCGCCACCTCGGCCGGTGTCACGCCGAGCCGCTCGACGAGGCGCTTGTGGGCGTCGGGGTGGTTCACCTGCAGGTTGTCGACAGCGGATGCCGCGGCCGCGAGGTTCGCCCGCGCCATGACGTTCGTGTAGAGGTTGTCGTTCACGACCGTCGTGTACTCGTCGGGGCCCGTGACGCCGTGGATGTGGAAGACGTCGTCGGTGTTGGTGCGCCAGAAGCCGAGGTCCTCCCACATGCGGGCGGTCTCGACGAGGATGTCGATCGCGCCGCGCGCGAGGAAGTCCTCGTCGCCCGTGGCCGCCACGTACTGGCACAGGGCGTAGGCGATGTCGGCGTCGATGTGGTACTGCGCGGTGCCGGCGGCGTAGTACGCGCTCGACTCGAGCCCGTTGATCGTGCGCCACGGGAAGAGGGCCCCGCGCTGGTTCAGCTCGAGCGCGCGGGCGCGGGCGGCGTCCAGCATCCGCTGCCGGAACCGCAGCACGTTGCGGGCCACGATCGGCGCCGTGTAGCTGAGGAACGGCATCACGTAGATCTCGGAGTCCCAGAAGTAGTGGCCGCCGTAGCCCGAGCCGGAGACGCCCTTTGCCGCGACGCCGCCGCCGTCGGTGCGGGCGGTCGCCTGCGCGAGCTGGAACAGGTTCCAGCGCGTCGCCTGCTGCAGCTCCGGCTGGCCGGCGATCTCGACGTCGGACCGCGCCCAGTAGTCGTCGAGCCAGTCGTGCTGCTGCTCGAACAGCTCGGCCACGCCGACCTCGGCGCCGCGGTCGAGCGTGCGGTCGCAGCGGTCGACGAGCTCGCGCGCCGGCACCTTGCGGGCGGTGTGGTAGCTGATCAGCTTGGTGATGCGGATCGGCACGCCCTGACGTGCCCGCACCCGGTAGGTGTGCTTCGCGAGGTCGTCCCCGATCGAGCCGGTCTCCGTGAACTCGTTCTCGGTCGCGATCGAGTGCCGGGCGCCGACCGAGATGGTCATGCCCGAGTTCGTGCACTGGTAGCCGAGGATGTAGTGCCCGCCGTCGCGGCGCTGCACGCGGGGCTGGAGCACGCGCTCGGTGAAGGTCTCGGCCTTCCGGGGGTCGAACGCGCCGGGCGTCTCGGTCACGCCGGCCCGGTACTCGTCGCGGCCGTCCTGCCGGTTGAGGATCTGGCTGGAGATCGTCACCGCGGCGTCGGCGTCGAGCAACTCGACCTCGTAGTCGATGACGCCCAGGTGGCGGTCGGTGAAGCTCGTCATGCGGCGGCTGGTGATGAGCACGCGCTTGCCCGACGGCGTGCGCCACTCGATACGGCGGCTGAGGAAGCCAAGACGGAAGTCGAGGCGGCGCTCGTACGACATGATCTCCGCCTCGGTGATGACCAGCGGCTCGTCGTCGACGTACAGGCGGATCGTCTTGGCATCCGGCGCATTCACGATGGTCTGGCCGACCCGCGCGAAGCCGAACGCCTCCTCGGCGTGGCGGATGGGCCAGGTCTCGTGGAAGCCGTTGATGAAGGTGCCGTGCATGTGGCCGTCACGGCCCTCTTCGACATTGCCGCGCAGGCCGAGGTAGCCGTTGCCCACGGCGAACAGCGTCTCGGTGCGGCCCATGTCGTCGGCGCCGAACTCGGTCTCGACGAGCGCCCACTCGTCGACGGGGAAGATCGAGCGGTTCAGGGGGTCGGTGTCGGCGAACCTCATGCGCGGTCCTCTTCGGTGGTGGTGCGTGCGGGGGTCGTGGGGTCGCCGTCATTGCGAACGGCGGATGCCTCGCCGGCGCGCTCGAGCGCCGGGATCAGCTCGTCGAGCTCGTCGACGATCACGTCGGCGCCGAGTTCGATCAGCGCGTCGCGGCCCACGCCGCGGTCGACGCCGACGACGAGGGCGAACGGACCGGACGCGCCGGCCTTCACGCCGGACTCCGCATCCTCGATGACGGCGCACTCCTCGGGCGGCAGCCCGAGCAGCTCGGCCGCGCGCAGGAACATGTCGGGCGCGGGCTTGCCGGGGATGCCCTCGCGCGCGGCGACCGCGCCGTCGACGACGACCTCGAACCGGTCGGCGATGCCCGCCGCCTCGAGCACCGCGGGCGCGTTCTTCGAGCTGGAGACGACGGCGACCTCGCCGCCGGCGCGCTCGATCGCGTCGAGCAAGGCGACGCTCGCCGCATACGGCCGCACGCCCTCCTCGGCGAGGGTCTGGTTGAACGCGTCGTTCTTGCGGTTGCCGAGCCCGTGGACGGTGTCGAGCGTCGCGGCATCCGTCACCCCGCCCTCGGGCAGGGTGATGCCCCGGCTGGCCAGCAGCGAGCGGACCCCGTCGTAGCGCGGCTTGCCGTCGATGTAGGCGTAGTAGTCGGCGTCGCGGTAGGGCTCGGCGCCGTGCCCCTCGAGGAACGGCGCGAACAGCCGGGCCCACGCGTGCATGTGCACCACGGCCGTCGGCGTGAGCACCCCGTCGAGGTCGAAGAGCCAGCCGCGGATGCCGCCGAGCTCGACCTCGGACGGGTCGGCGGGCGCGCTGCCGCGCAGGCTCGCGCGATCGTCGCGGGGGTGGGTCACGGGCGATCCTTTCGATCGGGGGAACTGGTCGGGGCGCCGGTGCCGGTAGTCAAGGCTATGCCCGCGTCGAGGGGCGGCGCGAGGGGTTGCAGCGACTCCGAGCGGATGCCGCGGTCGAGCGGTTCGGGGGAGGAGGAGTGGGCGGGTGCCACGCGGAGGTATGTTAGTCTCGGTTGGCTGGTTCGCACCTGTGTGGGAGCTGGTATGCGCAAGTGGCGGAATAGGCAGACGCGCACGGTTCAGGTCCGTGTGCCCGTGAGGGCGTGGGGGTTCAACTCCCCCCTTGCGCACCACTGAAGGAACGGCCCGGGTCATCGACCCGGGCCGTTCTTCGTTTCCGCGGCGATCGACGCCCGGGTGACTAGGCTGCCGGGCATGCACGCGTTCCTGCGCTCGTTCGTCCTCCCGGCGCTCGGGGCGATCGCGGTGCTCGCCGCCGCGGGCCGGGTCATCCGGGTCGTGGGCGGCGACGACCCGCGCGAGGACCGGGCGGTCCGCGCGCTCCAGTCCGCGTTCGGGCACGGAGCCGACGCCGCTCCCGTCGAGCCGACCGAGCGTCGCGAGGTGCTCGACCGGGTCACCGGTCCGCTCTCGTGGTATTCGGGCGTCCCGCAGACGATCGCGAACGGGGCGTTCTGGTGCGGCTGGATCGCGGTGCTCACGCGCGACTGGCGCTCCGCCGCAGCCCCCGGCGCGGCGCTCGCGCTCGAGACCGCGTGCTTCGTCGGTTCCGCGGCCCTCGTGGGTCGACCGCGACCCGATGGCGTGTGGCGGCCCGAGCAGCCGCACGCGACCTCGTCGTTCCCCTCCGGGCACACGGCGGCGGCCGTCGCGCTCCACACCACGCTGGCCGACCTCGTCGACCGGTACGGCCTGCGCGGGTCTCGCGTCCTCGGGCCGCTGCTGCGGTACGTGATCCCGGGCGGCATCGCGTTCTCGCGCATCTATCGCGGGCAGCACCACGTCTCGGACACGGTCGCGGGGGTCCTGCTCGGGAGGTGGAGCTCCCGAGTGGTCCGGCGGGCACTGCTGTCGCCGTAGGCGGGTCGCCGTCTGGTCACCGGCCGAACGCCGACGGCAATCGCATTGCCGGAGCGGGCTGCTCAGAGGAGCGTCGGCTCGTCGCCCAAGGGCTCGATGAGGCCCGGGTCGTGGGGGTCGATGCGGCGGTGGTTGTTCACGCGCGGGTCGACCTCGTACTCGGTGATCGTCGGCACGACCCGGTCGGACTGCGCGAGGAGGAACTCGACCATGGCCTGCGCGTCGCCGGGGGAGAGCTTGACGGGGTCGAGGTAATGGTCGACCGCGTCGAGGGGGAGGTAGACCGGCATCCGGTCGTGGATCTCGCCGGACGCATCGCGCGCCTCGCGCGTGATGATCGAGGTCGAGACCTCCCAGGTGTCGTCGTCGAGCTTGCGCGCGGTGGAGATCGCGGCGGCGGCGAGCAGGTCGTCGGGCCCGTGAAGGTAGTGGGCGCGCTTCTTGCCCGGCTCGCCCGTCCATTCGTAGTAGCCGCGCATCGGCACGATGCAGCGGCCGGACGCGAACGCCCCTTTCCACAGCCCGTTCGTCGCGACCGTCTCGATGCGACTGTTGAACTGCGGCCGCTTCGACTCCTTCATGAACGCGGGATGGAAGTCCCAGCGAGCCGGCTCGAGCCGCCGGACGAACTCGCCCGTGTCGGACTTCGCCCGCTCGCGCACGATCGGGATGGTGTCGGTGGGCGCGAGGCTGTAGGAGGGCCGCCAGTCGGCGAAGTCGTTCTCGGCGTCGAAGACCGCGGTCAGGTCGTCGACCTCCTGCGAGACCACGAAACGTCCGCACATGAGCACCCCTCCGATCCGGATGACGCGAGCCTACGCCCCGCGACCGACAGATCGGTCGGTAATGTGAGGAAAGCTCGGAAAGCGGTTGCTGACATTCGGCCGATTCATAGCTATGTTGGGGCCAGAGATGGCCCCAGTAGGGCTCGAGCCGCACGACGAGGTGCGGCTCGACTGCGTCCCGAAGGGCTCGATCGCTACCGCGAAAGAGAGGGCACCACTTCCATGAGAAACACGACTCAACCCGTGCGACGGCGCAGGCGCGCCATCGCCGCGGCCGGAGCCTTCGTGCTCGGCGCGTCGCTGATGACCGCCACGGCCGCCGCCGCCGAGGACGACCCCCGCGTCGGCATGCCCGGCGGCTACCTCGACGCCCCCGTCGCCACGAGCGGCGTCGAGCTGCTCGAGAGCATCCCGCGCCAGGGCGCGTTCGACGCCGCCCCGGGCAACTTCAGCTATGTGAACTCCGACCTGGCCTTCACGGGCGACCACGCCATCGTGGGCAACTACAACGGCTTCCAGGTCTACGACGTCTCCGACCCGGCCGCTCCGACGCTGAAGTCGCAGTTCGTCTGCCCCGGCGGCCAGGGTGACGTCTCGGTCTACGGCGACCTGCTGTTCATGTCGGTCGAGGAGGCGCGCGGTCGCATCGACTGCGGCACGACGGCGATGCCCTCGGTGAGCGCGGAGCGCTTCCGCGGCATCCGGATCTTCGACATCAGCGACATCGACAACCCCGTGCAGCTGCCCGGCGTGCAGACCTGCCGTGGCTCGCACACCCACACGGTCGTCACCGACCCGGATGACCCGAACAACGTGTACCTCTACAACTCGGGCACGTCGAGCATCCGCTCGGCCCTCGAGCTGGCGGGCTGCAGCACCGGCAATGCGACGAGCGAGAACCCCACGCAGTGGCGCATCGACGTCATCAAGGTGCCGCTCGCGGCCCCTGAGACGGCCTCGATCGTGAGCCAGCCGCGCATCTTCCAGAACTACGAGACCGGCGCGGTCAACGGCCTGCAGAACGGCCCGACCCAGCCGCGTCACCCGTCGGGCGGCACCTACTCGCCGAGCCCGAACACCAACACCTGCCACGACATCACGGCCTTCCCGGAGATCGGGCTCGCCGCCGGCGCGTGCCAGGGCAACGGCATCCTCCTCGACATCTCCGACCCGGTGAACCCGGTGCGCACCGATGCCGTGGCGGACGTCAACTTCGCGTACTGGCACTCGGCGACCTTCAACAACGACGGCACGAAGGTGGTCTTCACCGACGAGTGGGGCGGCGGCACCGGAGCACGATGCCTGCCCGACCAGCCGGCGTGGGGCGCCAACGCGCTCTTCGACATCGTCGACGGCAAGCTGCAGTTCGCCAGCTACTACAAGCTGCCCGCACCGCAGACCGCCCAGGAGAACTGCGTCGCCCACAACGGCACGCTGATCCCGGTCCCGGGCCGCGACATCATGGTGCAGGCCTGGTACCAGGGCGGCATGTCGATCTTCGACTTCACCGACACGAAGAACCCGAAGGAGATCGCCTTCCTCGACCGCGGTCCGCTCAACCCCAGCGCACTGACCCTCAGCGGCTACTGGTCGACCTACTGGTACAACGGCAACATCCTCGGCAGCGAGATCGCTCGAGGGTTCGACTCGATGGCCCTCACCCCGACCGCACAGCTGTCGGCCAACGAGATCGCCGCCGCCGGTGAGATCGAGTGGGATGAGCTCAACGCGCAGCTCCAGGTCCAGTACGCGCACGAGCCGAGCTTCACCGTGGTCCGGGCGTACCTCGACCAGGCCGTGCGTGCCGGCACGTTGGGCGGCAAGGCGCTGACCGAGGTCAACAAGCACCTCGAGCAGGCCGAGAAGCTGGTGTCGACGGGCGCGAGCGGCCGATCCGTGATCGCCCAGCTCGACAACGCGGCACGCAAGTCGGGCGCGGCGGTCGACTCGAACCTCGTCACCGGGCTGAACGCCCTGGCGGGAACCTTCCGCTGATCGCCTCGGGCGGGGAGCTCGGTCGGGTTCCCCGCCCCGGAACCACGAAGCCCCGGCGGTGACCTACCGCCGGGGCTTCATCGATCCCGCGTCGACGCGTCGAGATCAGGAGGTGCGGTCGGCGAGCATCTGCTGCATCCGCGTGATCTCGATCCCCTGGTCGCTCTCGACGTGACGGGCGAACTCGCCGATCGATGCCTCCTGTCCGCCGCCGGCGGCCCACAGGTCGGCGGTCATCTCCATCGCCCCCTGGTGGTGCTGGATCATGTACTGGAGGAACAGCCGGTCGAACTCGGCGCCCTTCGCCGCCTCGAGCTCGGCGAGCTGCTCGTCGGTGAGCATGCCGGGCATGTCGTGGCCGCCGCCGTGGCCGCCGTGCTCGTCGCGAAGCGGCGTGCCGCGCTCCTGCAGCCAGGCCGCCATCTGGTCCATCTCGCCGTCCTGGCTGATCTGCATCCGCTCCGCGAGCAGGCGGATGTCGCGGTCGCGGGTGCGATCCTCGACGTAGCCGGTCATGGCCAGCGCCTGCTCGTGATGCAGGATCATCATCTGCATGTACTCGATGTCGGCCTCGGTGTGGCCGGCCTGCTCGAGCGAGGCCGCCTCCTCGGGCGACATGGTGCGGTTCGGCTCTCCCGGTGCGCCGAGCTGCACGATCGGACCGGTCGGCTCCGGCACCTCGGGCGCACCGGGCGTGCAGGCGGTCAGGCCCAAGCCGAGCGCGACCGTCGTGCCGAACACCAGGGATCGCCGGAGCACCGTCATCCTGAATACCTCATCTTCGTCGAAGAGCATCGGACGACCGGCGATGGGTGCCACCGCCGGTCGGATGCGTTCCATTCAACTCGAAACCGGCGGCATGCGCGAATGGCGCCGAGCGGACGTTCAGGCGGCGGTCAGCGACCGCCGAACTCCTCCTGGTCGTCCTCCGGGTCGGCCACGTCCTCCATGACGACCTCGGTGTCCTCCTCGCCGACGCCCTCGCTCTCGAGCTCGAGCTCGTACTCGACCTCCGCCTCGCGGCCCTTGTCGAAACCCCGGCCCAGCGGGTTGTCGAAGTTGATGGTCATGGGGTTCCCCTTCCCTCATCGCGGGCACCGCTCGGTCGTCGGGCGGGTCGCGTGCAGTCAGGCTAGTCCGGCGGGCCCTGCCGGTGGAACGGGTTGACGCGGATCAGCGGCGCCGCAGCGCGAGGATGCGCTCGAACGCGGCATCCGCCACCGGGTCGACCTGCTGCAGCTCGGGGTGCGCGTCGTGGAACTCGATGATGCGCCGCGCGCCCTCGTCGAACGTCACGGTCGTGCGGAACTCCGGCACGAGCGCCTTCACCTTCGCGTTGTCGAACACCATCGAGTGCGCCTTGTCGCCGAGCAGTCCCGGCCCCCACTCCGGGTGCACGGCGGCGATGGTCTCGGATGCCACGTGCACGAACCCGGGATCGGCGACGCCCGCCGCGTCCGCCAACCAGCCGTAGATCTGGTTCCAGGTGGGCGCGTGGTCGCCCGTGATGTGGAACGTGTCGCCGACGGCCATCGGGTTGCCGAGGAGGCCGACGAAGGCGACGGCGAAGTCCGAGTGGTGGGTGATGGTCCACAGGCTCGTGCCGTCGCCGTGCACGATGACGGGCCGGCCGGCGCGCATCCGGGCGATGTCGGTCCAGTGCCCCAGCGTCGGCAGCAGCGTCGCGTCGTAGGTGTGGGACGGGCGCACGATCGTCGCCGGGAATCCGCGCTCGCGCATGGCCGCGACGAGCAGGTCCTCGCAGGCGATCTTGTCGCGCGAGTAGTCCCAGACGGGGTTCACGAGCGGCGTCGACTCGGTGACCGGGAGCCGGCTCGGCGGCGTCTGGTACGCCGAGGCCGAGCTGATGAAGACGTACTGGCCGATGCGTCCCTCGAACAGCTCGAGGTCGACCCGCACGTGGTCGGGTGTGAACGCGGTGAACTCGCACACGACGTCGAACTCGAGCGGGTCGCCGCCCTGCCGGCCGAGGGCCTCGCGCACCGAGTCGGGGTCGCGGATGTCGCCGACGACCTGCCGCACCTCCGGTGGCAGCGGCCGGAGGCTCGACGATCCGCCGCGGTTCAGCACCGTCACGTCGTGTCCGACGGCCACCGCGCGGGCGACGCACGCCGAGCTGATGATGCCGCTGCCGCCGATGAAGAGGATCCGCTTCGAGCTCATCGGACCATGCTGTCATCTTCGGGGGGTGGTGGGGGTCTCGGTACGGGCGCTTCGCGCGCTACTCGACCACCGGGTGGTCAGCCGGTGCGGCCCGCCCAGGGGTCGTAGTCGACGAGGAGCGGTTCCTGCTCGGGCCGCTCGCCCTCGGGCACGTGCTGCAGGTTGATGCGCACGCGGTACCAGAGCGAGCTCGATCCGCGCATGCCGTCGAGCATGACGTCGGCGGGCGACAGGTGCGCCACCACGTCGGCGTGCGCCGACTTCCAGCGTTCGAGCGCGTCGAGGGCCTCGGGCTTGGTCTCGGTGCGGGCGACCTCGATGAGCGGCATCCGCGACTCGCGGCGACCGGTGCCGCCCGACGCGTTCGACCCGCGCGGCGCCTTCTCGGCCGGGCCGAGCTCCTCTGCCAGGCGGAGCAGCCCCTCGAGCCCGCCGGCGGCATCGTCGATGCCTGCGTGCGGGTCGCCCAGCTCAGCGAAGCGCTCGAGCACGGTGGCCACGGTGAACTCCTCCGGTCGACGCGTGCGCACCTCGGCCCAGTCGAGCGGCGTCGAGACCCGAGCGTCGGGCAGCGGGCGCACCGAGTAGGCGGATGCCACGGTGCGGTCCTTCGCGTTCTGGTTGAAGTCGACGAAGACGCTCTCGCCGCGCTCCTCCTTCCACCAGCGCGCGGTGGCGAGCCCCGGTGCACGGCGCTCGACCTCGCGCGCCAGGGTCTCGGCGGCGAGGCGCACCTCGCGGTAGTCCCACTCGGGGCGGATGCGGACGAGCAGGTGCATGCCCCGCGAGCCCGAGGTCTTCGGCCAGCCCACGAGCCCGTGGTCGTCGAGCACGTCGCGCGCGATCATCGCGACGTCGACGATCTGCGACCAGTCGACGCCCGGCATCGGATCGAGGTCCACGCGCAGCTCGTCCGGGTGGTCGAGGTCCTCCGCCCGCACGGGATGCGGGTTGAGGTCGAGGCAGCCGAGGTTCACGACCCAGGCCAGGCCCGCGGCATCCCGAACCACCGCCTCTTCGGCCGACGTGCCCGACGCGTACCGGAGCGTCGCGGTGTCGATGAAGTCCGGATGGTTCTCCGGGACGCGCTTCTGGAAGAACGGCTCCTGCCCGATGCCCTTCACGAAGCGCTTGAGCACCATGGGCCTGCCGCCCGCGCCCCGCAGCGCGCCGTCGGCGACGGCGACGTAGTAGTTCACGAGGTCGAGCTTGGTGAGGCCGGCGTCGGGGAAGACGACCTTGCCGGGATGGCTCACGCGGACGTCGTGGCCCCCGACGTCGAGGACCACCGCGTCATCCTTCGCGGCCGCCACGACACCACACTATGGGGTGACGGATGCCGGCGCGACGGGCACGCCGTGCCCGTCGCCGGAGCCGGACGGGCCGTCCTCCTCGCCGCCCCAGTCCTGCTCGGCGGCGTCCGCCTCGTCGTCGACGGCCGGCGCGGCCGGGAGCAGCTGCATGAGGATCGCCCCGGCCAGGCAGGCCGCGCCGACCAGCGCGAGCAGCGACGCGACGGGTGAGGCGTCGCCGATCGGCCCGCCGAAGGTCGACGCGAGCTGTTCGCCGAGCCCGATGCCCGCGCCCCACAGGAAGAAGCTCGTCGCGTGGATGAGCAGCAGTCCGCAGGTGACCACGAGGTGGGTGTTCACGAGCCCGCGCGCCGCACCGACGAGGGCGGCGACGGCTGCGGCGATCGTGACGAACGCGGCGCCGAACGCCCACACGGCCGGCGTGGCGTCCACCCCGCCGGGGCCGGACCCGAGCACGAGGTAGATCTGACCCATGTCGAGCGCCGGCACCCGCGCGAGCGGATTCCACAGCAGCAGGTGCAGGGCGCCCAGCGCGATCACGAGGAGGTTCGCCGTCGCGAGCACGGCGACCGCGACCGGCACGCGCCCCGGCGGTGACGGATCACGGCGGTGCTCCGCGACCCCGAAGACGATGAGCGCGTACCCGATGACGGCCGCGGCGAGGGCGAGGAGGATGAGGAACGGCGAGCGCGCCGCGCCCGACAGCTGCACCACGATGGGCGTCGCCACGGCGGCCGCCACCGCGAGGGCGCGTCGCCAGGCGGCCGGTTCGCCCGCGGTCAGCAGGAGGGCCGTGCCCACCGGCAGCGCGACCCACACGCCGGCGAACTCCATCGCCTGCGAGGCCGCCGCGACGATGGCGCGCCACTGCTCGGAGGGGAACGTGAGCAGCGCGAGGTCGACCGACACGCTCGTCGCCGCCAGGATCACCGCCGCCGCGAGGAACGAGATGCCCGCGCGCGCGTGCCGACCCGCGAAGGGGGAGCGTCGCGGCATCCGGGCCATGGCGACCTCATCTCGTGCTCGGCAGCGCGTGCCGTTGCCACCAGATTGGCACGGATGCCGGTGTCAGGGAACCGGGTTGCGTTCCGTCGGCACCGGATCCTGCCGCTCGCCCCGCTCGGAACGGGGAACGGCGGCGTGCGCCCACGGGTGCAGCAGGTCGAGGAGGACGAGCACCGCGGCGAGCTCGACCACGCCCATCACGAAGTACAGCGCCTGCAGCGGGCTGAACGGGATGTAGACCATCTGGACGAACATCCACACGAGGATGCCGAAGCCGGCCACCGCGGCCGCGAGCATCGCCCAGCGCATGCGGCGCGCGACCATCACGAGCGCGACGGCCTGCGTGCCGCCCACCACGAGGCCGAGCGCGAGGCCCGGCAGGAGCGTCGACGCGAACGGCGAGCCCGCGAGGTACGAGTCCGGGATCGCGATCGGCGATCCGCCGAGGTCGACGACCGCGCCGATCACGAGCATCACGCCGCCCAGCACCGACGTCACCGCCGTGAAGCCCAGCGCGGTCAGCAGGACGATCCGCGCGACGCGCTGCAGCGACATCCGTCACCACCCCCTCGTTCGGACCTCTCCAGCATGGCGCCGCCGGGCCGTCGGCCGGGGGACCAAAGCCCCGGCGTCAGTCGCGCATCTGCACGCGCAGCCGGTCCATCGGCAGTGCGGGGATGTGCCGGAGGCTGATCCGCAGGTCCTGGTCGGGCACCGAGAACGGGCGCGTCGCGGCGAGCTGCGCGAACCGGGCGGTGAGCGCGATCGTCGCGGCCTCGCCCGGGCATCGGTGCCCGGTGGCGGCGTCCCCGCCGCCCTGCGGGACGAGGGTGTTCGGATCGCCGTCCCAGCCCTCGAACCGCTCGGGCAGGAACCGTCCCGGTTCCTCCCAGATGCGCTCGTCGTGGTTCGTCGCGTAGAGGTCGAGGATGACGCGATCGCCGGGCTCGAAGTCGCGGCCGCGCCAGTCGAACGGGCGCTGCACCGTGCCGGAGATGACGGGAAAGAACGGGTAGAAGCGCCGCACCTCGTTGGCGACGCGGGTCGCCGCGTCGGCGTCGCGCTCGACCTTCGCATGCCACTGCGGGTGGGTGTGCATGGCGTGCACGGTGAAGACGAGGTACCGGCTGACCGCGACGATCGGACGCAGCAGGTTCAGCACCTCGACGGCGGCGACCTCCTCGGGCAGCGGTGCGCCGTGGTCGTCGGAGCCGTCGGCGATCGTGCGGATCGCCGAGTCGGGATCGGCCTGCACGCGGGCCGCCCGCACGTCGGCGACGAGCTCGGCGGCCCACTCCTCGGCACCGCGGCGCCGCACCCTGGCGACCCAGTTCACCGGGCCGATCGAGCTCGCCCGGTCGACCATCGCGGCGAGCCGGCCGGCGAGGTCGCGGTCATCGACGCGGTCGGCCGGGATGCCCGCCCACGACAGCGCCGCGCGCGTCAGCACGAGGTTGCCGAGGTCGTACAGGGGCACCTCGTGGCCGGCGTGCTCGGCGCGCACGCGGGTCCACTCGCGTTCGAACGCCGCGACGAGCCGGGCGACGCTCGCGTCGTCGAGCATGCGCATGAACATGCTCTTGCGGTGCCGGTGGGGCGGGCCCTCGAGGGTCTGCACGCTGCCTTCGTCCTGCAGCAGGTGCTGCACTGACGACGGCATGGCGCGTTCGCGCGAGAACCGGTCGCCCTCGTAGAAGACGGATGCCGCCTCGCGCCCGTGCATCACGGTCGCGCGCATCCCGGCCAGCCGAGCCTCGAACGCGTCGCTGCCGAGCTTCCGGAACCGGCGGGTGCCGTAGAGGTAGCCGTTCTTGAGGAACGCCAGCGTGTCGTCGGGGGCGGGTGAGCGGGGGATCACGGTAGGGGTGTCGCTCATCGTTCCACGGTAGGCCGGATCGGCCGGGAGCGGGGACGGGGTTGACGATCGTCCGCCCTGCACCGCTCAGTCGGGACGATCGGATCCCGCCCCGACGGGAGCCTCGGTCCCATCCGTCCGCTCGACGAGCGCCGCGGCCTCCGCCGCGGTGAGCGGCTCGGCGAGGGTCACCGCGGGCGTGCGCGCCGGCGGCTCGGTGCGGAACCCGATCGACTTGTGCGAGCCGTCGCAGAACGGGCGCGTCGCCGACGCGCCGCAGCGGCACAGCGCCATGGTGCGGCGCTGGCCGTCGAGCGGTCGGCCCTGTTCGTCGACGAGGTCGATGTCGCCGCGCACGATCAGCGGCCCGTTGGCGCAGGCGGTGACGGTGACCGGTCGGGCGGATGCCGCGTCGCCGGACGTGCGGCTCATGGGAGCGGCATCCGCAGCGCCGACTCGCCGCGCTCGAACGCCTCGCGGAGCCCGCCCCACAGGCGGCCGTCGATCGTGAGGCACGCCGACGCCCCGAACAGGATGTCGTCGACGAGCGCGGGCTCGGTCTCCGCGAGCCCGCCGGCGAGGTCGTTCGCCGCGAGCTGCTCGTGCACCGCGTCGGCCTCGACGTGCTCGTCGAAGTACTCGACGACCTGCGGGTCGAAGCCGAGCCGGCGCAGGCCGCGCGCGTAGGCGCGGCACGGCAGCGACGAGGTCATCTCGTAGGCGGCGAGGTGGCCGACGATGGCGCCGCGCCACCGCCGGTGCAGGCCGAAGAACGACATGAGGTTCATCGACGCGTAGACGCGCGCCGGGACGTGGTCGGCGTAGGCGCCGTACCGGTCGTCGAGCCCCGCCGCGCGGAGCGCCGCCCCGTAGAGCGCCGCATGCTGGCGTTCGGGGCGGCCGTCGCCGTACTCGTCGGCCTGGATCTCGACGAGCGCCACCTTGGCACGGCCGTGCAGGCGCGGGATCGCCCACGTGTGCGGGTCGGCCTCCTTGAGCGTGTAGATCGACCGGCAGGCGAGCACCTCGCGCACCTGCTCCTCGGTCGCGTCGCGCTCGACCCACGCCGAGAGCCCCGGGGTGTCGTCGAGCGACGTCAGCTCGAAGAGGGCCTCGGGCACACCGCGCGTGGCGGTCGGCTGCGGCACCGTCCGTCGGAGCGCGAGCTCGAACGCGCGCTCGAGGTCGAGCCGCACCTGCAGCAGCCGCGGCTCCCACTCCCAGCTCTCGGGCACGCCCTCGATGCCGCCGTAGTGCAGCTCGTAGAGGAGGAACAGCGCGAGCTGGATGTCGTCGTCGTCGAGCACGTCGCGCGTGCGGGCGAGCGCACCGGTCGCGCTCGCGTCGACGAGGTCGAGCCCCGCCAGGCGCTGGTGCGTCATGGTGCGCAGCAGCGCCGCGCTGAGCGGTCCGCGCGGCGACGGCGGCGACATGGGCCGCATGGGGTCGGATGTCCCGTGGCCGGTCGGCTCGCCGTCGGGTCCGTCGTGCCCCGGATCGATCGGGGTCGGGGCGTCGGTCAACGTCACGTACCGCCTCCTCGCTTGTCGTGCTCGTCACGCTACGACGGTGCGACGCGGGCAGGCAGGGGGTTGACCGCCTCCGCGGGCCGGACTACGGCGCGACGGGCGCTCGGGTCAGTCGGTCGCGACCGGCGGCGCGGCCGCGTCGAGCGCGCGCTCGAGGTCGCGGACCAGGTCGTCGGGGTGCTCGAGTCCGACCGACAGGCGCACGAGTCCCTCGGGGATCGTCTCGGCCTCCGCGGGCCAGCGCCGACGCCGCTCGAGCGTCGACTCGACGCCGCCGAGGCTCGTGGCGTGCAGCCACACGCGCGTCGACTCGGCGACCCGCTCCGCGGCATCCGCCCCGCCCCGGACCACGATCGACACGATCGTGCCGAAGCCCGGGTACCGCACCTCCTCGAGCGCCGGATGCCCGTCGAGGCGCTCGGCGATCGCCCGCGCCGTCGACTGCATGCGCTCGAGCCGCACGGGCAGGGTGCGCAGGCCGCGCAGCGCGAGGAACGCCTCGAAGGCGCCCGGGATCGCGCCGTTGAGCCGACGCCGCTGCTCGATGCGGGCGAGCAGCTCCTCGTCGCGGCCGATCACGGCGCCCATGAGCACGTCGCTGTGGCCGGCGATCGACTTCGTCGCCGAGTGCACCGAGAGGTGCGCGCCCGCGTCGAGCGGATGCTGCAGCAGCGGACCCGCGAAGGTGTTGTCGACCGCGAACAGGGCCCCGGCATCGCGCGCGGCTCGGCCGATCGCGTCGAGGTCGGCGATCTCGAGGGCGGGGTTGGTGGGCGACTCGATCCAGACCAGGTCGGCGCCGGCCGCGGCATCCGCCACCTGCGGCGCGTCGCGCACGTCGATGTAGCGCACCTCGACCTCGCGGGCGGCGGCGAGGTCGTCGAGCTGGCCGATCGTGCCCGTGTAGGAGTGGCGGGGGGCGACGACGACGCCGCGCGTCGGCACGAGGTCGAACACGGCCGCGATCGCGGCGATGCCCGAGGCGAACGACACGCAGCGGCCGCCCTCGAGGGCGCCGAGGGCCTCCTCGAACGCGGTCCAGGAGGGATTGCCGTAGCGACCGTAGGCGACCGGCCCGCCCGCCGAGTAGGTCGAGGTGAGGTGCACCGGCGTGTTGAGCGGCCCGTCGGGCACGCGCTCGGGCCGGCCGGCGTGGACGGCGAGCGTCTCGGGGTGCAGGTCGTGCAGGTCGTCGTGGTGGGTCACTGGGGCTCCTCGGGTCCGTGCGTCATCCGATCCTCCCGCACTCGACGCGGTGGCCGGGGTGGGTTGCGGCGCGCGTTCCTTGACGCGAGCGCGCGGTCTCGCGACGGGCGCGCGGCCAACGCGCCGCGCGCTCGTCGCGGATCCGCGCGCTCGGGTGCCTCTGTCGAGGCTCCGCGTCAGGGGGAGGGCGCACACTGGAGGGGTGACCCCCGACCTCGCCCTCGACTGGCGGGCGCCGCACGAGACCTCGGTCGTGCAGACGCTCGGCCCGCTGCGGCGCGGCCCGGGCGATCCGGCGTTCGCGCTGGGGCCCGACGGGTCGGTGTGGCGCACCACGTCGACGGATGCCGGAGCGGCGACCCTGCGCGTCCGGCAGCTCGGTCCCGACCTGGTGCGGTGCGAGGCGTGGGGTCCGGGGGCCGAGGCGGCCATCGCGCTCGCGCCGTCGATGCTGGGGGAGCGCGACGACACGTCGGGGTTCGCCCCCGACCTGCCGGTGCTCGCCGACGCGCACCGCCGCAATCCGGGCCTGCGCGTGCCGCGCACCGCGCGCGTGATGGAGGCGCTCGTGCCCGCGATCCTCGAGCAGAAGGTGATCTCGCTGCAGGCGCACGCCTCGTGGCGCCGACTGCTCCAGCGCTTCGGGGCGGTCGCACCGGGGCCGACGCCCCGTCCCATGCGGGTCGTGCCGTCGGCGAGCGGATGGCGCGCCATCCCGTCGTGGGAATGGCACCGTGCGGGCGTCGACCCGCGCCGTGCGGCGACCGTGCAGCGCGTCGCGGCGTACGCCGACCGCCTCGAGGAGGCGGCGGACCTGCCGCCGGCGGAGGCGATCGCGCGCCTCACGCACCTCCCGGGCGTCGGGATCTGGACCGCTGCTGAGGTCGCCCAGCGCGCGCTCGGCGACGCCGACGCGGTCTCGGTCGGCGACTACCACATCGCGAACTACGTGGGCCATGCGCTGTACGGGCGCGACATGGCCGACGACGAGATGCTCGAGGCGCTCGCGCCGTGGGCGGGGCATCGGTACCGCGTCATCCGCCTGCTCATGGCCGCGGGCGTGCCGGGCCGGCCGAGGCGCGGGCCGCGCATGGCGTTCGTCGACCACCGGGCGTACTGAGGCGAGCGGATGCCGCGGCTCGAGCCGCGCCCTCTCCCGCCGCCGAGGGGACGCAACACGCCGTGCCGCAACGGCGGCCGCCGGCGTGTTGCGTCCCCTCGAGGGTGAGTGACGGGCGACCCTCGGCTCAGCGCGAGCCGGTGACGTCGAGCAGCTGCGAGAGCTCGCCGAGCGCGCCGGGGACGAGGCGGTAGTACGCCCAGGTGCCGCGCTTGCTCCGGGTCAGGAACCCGGCCTCCATCAGGATCTTCAGGTGGTGCGACACCGTCGGCTGGCTGAGGCCGACGGGCTCGATGAGGTCGCACACGCACGCCTCCTCGCCGTCGGAGGCGGCGACGATCGACACGAGGCGCAGGCGGGTCGGGTCGGCGAGGGCCCTGAGCTTGCGGGCCAGGAGGTCGGCCTGGTCGGGCGCGATCGCCTCGCGCGTCAACGGCGCGCAGCAGACGGCGGCGGTCGGCTCGGCCATCGGGAGCAGCTGCGGGGTCGTGGTCATACCGGCATCCTAGCTCGAATATTGACAAACTTCGATGGACTGGCCACACTCTGTATCGAAGTTCATCGATATCTCGGAGGCGCGCCCACCATGACCCTGATCGACCTCACCGCGCAGAGCCTGCAGGACCGCCGGCTCGCCACCCTCCCCGTGGCGATCATCGGCGCCGGCCCGGTCGGGCTGGCCGCCGCGGCCAACCTCGTCGAGCGCGGACTGGACTTCGTCGTCTACGAAGCCGGCGACGAGGTCGCCGCCAGCATCCGCACCTGGGGCCACACGCGGCTCTTCTCGCCCTGGAAGCACGTCGTCGACCCCGCCTCGCGTCGACTGCTCGAGGCCACGGGGTGGCTGGTGCCCGCACCCGACTCGCTGCCGTCCGGGGCCGAGCTCGTGGAGCGCTACCTCGAGCCCCTCGCGGCGCTCGAGCCGATCGCCTCCCGCATCCGGACCGGCGTGACGGTCGAGGCGGTCACCCGCCGCGGGATGGACCGCACGCGGACCGCGAACCGCGCGGCGACGCCCTTCCTGCTGCGCGTGCGCACCGCAGACGGCGTCGACGAGTTCACGGCGCGCGCCGTGATCGACGCCTCCGGCACGTACGACCAGCCCAACTCGCTCGCGTCGTCGGGCCTCGACCCGCTCGGGCTCGCCGAGGTCGCCGACCGCGTCACCCACGCGCTGCCCGACGTGCTCGGGCGCGAGCGCGCGCGCTTCGCCGGACGGCACACCACCGTCGTGGGGGCCGGCCACTCCGCGGCGAACACCCTGCTCGCGCTCGCCGAACTCGCCGAGGAGGAGCCGACGACCCGGATCACCTGGCTCATCCGCAACGCGAACGCGGTGCGCGTCACCACGTCGGAGGACGACGAGCTCGTCGCCCGCGCCACCATCGGCCGCCGGGTCGACCGGCTCGTGGCATCCGGACGCATCGAGGTCGTCGACCGGTTCGAGACGGTGCGGCTCGGCCGCACGGATGCGGGCGTGCGACTCTACGGCCTGCGCGGAGACGACCTCGTCGAGCACGAGACCGACCTCGTCGTGAACGCCACCGGGTTCCGCCCCAACCTCGACATGCTGCGCGAGATCCGCCTCGACCTCGATGAGATCGTGCAGGCGCCGCGCCGGCTCGCTCCGCTCATCGACCCCAACCTGCACACGTGCGGCACGGTCGAACCGCACGGGTTCGCCGAGCTCGAGCACCCCGAGCCGGGATTCTTCCTGGCGGGCATGAAGAGCTACGGTCGCGCGCCGACGTTCCTGCTCGCGACGGGGTACGAGCAGGTCCGCTCGATCACGGCCTGGATCGCGGG
Organism: Agromyces sp. C10; assembly: GCF_023217995.1. Lineage (NCBI taxonomy): Bacteria > Bacillati > Actinomycetota > Actinomycetes > Micrococcales > Microbacteriaceae > Agromyces > Agromyces sp. C10. Next base: position 65,480 of record NZ_JALPSX010000014.1, read on the forward strand.
CGACCAGGCGGCGGCCCGCAACGTCGAGCTCGTGCTGCCCGCGACGGGCGTGTGCTCGACGAGCCTGCCCGCCGCCGCGGGTTCCTCGGGCTGCTGCGGGTGACGCGGGCGGTCGCGGGCTAGCCGGAGTCCGCGGCGCGGTGCTTCTCGGCGAGGCGCTCGAGCTGCCACTCGTCGACGTCGGTCAGCCAGTCGAGGAGAGCGCCCGGCCCGACCCGGGGATCGGCCGGGCTGCGGCCGTCGCGAACGGCCTCGACGTAGGCGCGATCCAGTTCGAGGCGCGCGCGGAAGTCCGCGGCGTCGCCGACCGACCCGTGGCCGGGGACGATGACCGCCACGCGATCCGCCAGTCGCTCGAACCGCTCCAGCGCGGCGAGGTGGTCGCCGACCGGGTCGTCGGCCGCCAGGTCGAGGAACGGCATCAGGATGTCGGAGAGCATGTCGCCGGCGACGAGCACACCCTGCGGCTCGAGCAGCACGGCCGCGTGGCCCGGGGCGTGGGCGCGATGCTCGATGATGCGCGCCGTGGGTCCGCGCCACGGCACGGTCGCGGCGTCGGCCGGCAGGGCGGTGATCAGGCCGAGCAGCTCCATGGGGATGTCATCGGCGTGCTCGGGCGGCAGACCCTCCGCGATCTGGTCGATCCAGTCGGGCTGCGAGAGCAGGTCGCGCATGGCCCGGGCGTTCCGAGCCGTGCCGTAGCGCGGCGCGTCGCCGAGGTCCGGGTGCCACAGCACGTGGTCCCAGTCCGGATGCGTGGAGAACGCCGCGACGACCGGCCGGCCCGTGTCCCGCAGTTCCCGGGCGAGCTCCGCCAGCTCGGCACGCGTGATGCCCGGGTCGATGAGGAGCACCCCCTCGTGGCCCTCGACGACCACGGCGTTGCTCTGGAGGAACTCGCTCTCGTGGACGTGCACGCCCTCGGCGACCTGCTTCAGCATGGTTCCTCCGCTCGCGGTCCGGACCCGTTGCTGCCGAACGCTACACCCGACCTCCGAGATCGCGCCTCAGTCGTCGAGCGCGAGGGTCATGAACACGCTGTTCGGGTCCGGGCGGTAGTCGCCGAACGGGTCGCAGTCGACGAAGCCGTACTTCGCGTAGAGGGTGCGCGCCGGGCGGAAGAACTCCTGCGACCCGGTCTCGAGGCTGAGGCGGCGGTAGCCGCGACGGGTCGCCTCGGCGAGGACGTGCTCGAGCAGGCGGGCACCGAGGCCGCGACCGCGGGCCGCGGCATCCGTTCGCATCGACTTGAGTTCGCCGTGCGTCTCGTCGAGCTGCTTGAGCGCGACGCAGCCCACGAGCTCGTCGCCCTCGGCGATGGTCCAGAACGTGACCTCGGGCACCGCGAGACCCGAGACGTCGAGCGCGTGCACGCTCTCGGCGGGCGAGGTCGCGAACATGTCGGCCAGGTGGTCCTCGAGCAGGCGCGTCACGCGCGGGTCGCGGAGGTCGCCGAGGTCGATGGAGAGCGTCGTCACCCGACAATGGTCGCCGACCGGTGTTTCGGACACGTGTCGGCGCCGCGCCGGCGGGCGCTCAGGCGGACGCGCGCTCGGGCAGGATCTCGGCGATGAGGGCCTCGACGCGACGGCGGATGTCGTCGCGGATCGGCCGCACGGCCTCGATGCCCTGGCCGGCCGGGTCGTCGAGCTCCCAGTCCTCGTAGCGCTTGCCCGGGAAGATCGGGCACGCGTCGCCGCAGCCCATGGTGATCACGACGTCGGACTCCTTCACGGCCTCGGTGGTGAGCACCTTGGGCGTGTTGCCGGCGATGTCGATGCCCTCCTCGGCCATCGCCTCGACGGCGACCGGGTTGATCTGGTCCTTCGGGGCGGAGCCGGCCGAGAGCACCTCGACGCGGTCGCCGCCGAGCTCGCGCAGGTAGCCGGCGGCCATCTGGGAGCGGCCGGCGTTGTGGACGCACACGAACAGGACGGTGGGCTTCTCGGTCATGACAAAAGCATAGACCAGCATCTATGCGATGTCGAGCGAGGCGAGCAGGTCCCGCACGTGCGCCTCGATGCGATCCCGGATGTCGCGGACCCGCTCGAGCGGCAGGCCCAGCGGGTCGTCGAGCTCCCAGTCGAGATAGCGGCGGCCGGGATAGATCGGACACGCGTCGCCGCAGCCCATCGTCACGACGACATCGGCCGCGCGGACCACCTCGTCGGTCAACGGCTTCGGGAACTCGCCGCCGACCGGGACGCCGATCTCGTCCAGCGCCGAGACGACCGCGGGCCGGAGCGCGTCGGCGGGCGCCGAGCCGGCCGTGCGCACGTGCACGCGGTCCCCGGCCAGGTGCCGCAGGATCGCGGCGGCCATCTGCGAGCGGCCCGCGTTCTGCACGCACACGAACAGCACCTCGGGCACCGAACGACCCCCATCGGCGCGCGGCTGCTGCGGCTCCGCCGTCGCCAACGCGCTCAGCCGCTCCGCGGCGAACTGCGCCGTGAGCGACGGCAGCCGCCGCGTGATCCCCGACCGCTCCGCGAGCAGCTCGTGGCTCTCGCGCACGTACCTCGCCACGGTCTCCGGGCCGAACACGCCGGCGAAGCGATCGGCGAGGTCGCTCGCGATGCGCTCCAGCACCGCGGCATCCGTCGTGGGATCGGCCGCCGATGCCGGCGCGCCCAGGAGGTCGCCGACCCGCTCGGCCTGGTCGGGCGCGACCGAGTACCACGCGCGCCGTCCCTCCGGCGTGCGCACGAGCACGCCCTCGTCGTGCAGCGCCTTCGCGTGGTGCGACACCGTCGGCTGCCGCAGCCCCAGCTCGGCGGCGAGCTCGGTGACCGTGGCGCGACCGTCGGGCCGCGCGAGGATCAGTGAGAGCATGCGCGCGCGCGTCGGATCGGCGATCAGCGCGAGGCCGCTCGCCGCGGCATCCGCTCGACCCGAGACCATAGATCACAGTCTATGCAAGTGACGGATGCCGCGGCCGAGTGACCTTCGGCCCTCACCGCCGACCCGCCTGCCGGGAGGCTGGACGCAGGCCGCACCCGCCGCGGTCGACGAAGGGGTGGTGCAGGTGTTCACGAGGACCGTGGTCGCATGGGACGGCTCGCCGCACGCCGAGGCCGCGCTCCGCTGGGCCGCCGCCCGAGGCAGCGACGAGGTGCTCGAACTCGTGCACGTCATCCCCGGCGAGGACCAGGCCAGCGAGTACCTGCGGGCGACCGGCGAGCTCTCGGAGCAGCGCGTCGCCCTCATGGATCGCGCCGGGGCCCTGCGCGCCGAGCACCCCGGCCGCACCATCACCACGCACACCGTGCACGGCCGACCCGAGAAGGAGCTCGGCGGACGCATGGGCCACGACGTGCTCGTCGTCGTCGGCACCTCGTCCCACGGCCGCGAGACCGCATGGACGCTCGGCGCCCGGCTCGCCGCGCACCGTTCGCGCGGCTCCGTCGCCGTCATCCCGGCCGACTGGGAGGCGACCGCGCGGCGCAACATCGTCGTCGGCGTCGACGGCTCCGTCGAATCGATGGCCGCGGTGCGCGTCGGCGTGGAGGAGGCCCGGCGCACGGGCGACGAACTCGAGCTCGTGCACTCCTGGGTCGTGCCGACCAGCTGGAACTCCGCCTACGTCGAGTACCTCGGCGACGTGCAGCTCATGGAGGACATGCGCCGCGACGTGCTCGACGAGGCGCTCGACTACGCGCGCTCGCTCGGCGGCGCGCCCGCCGGACGCCTCGAGCAGGGCGGCGCCGCGCCCATCCTCGCCGAACGCAGCCGCACCGCGAACCTCGTCATCGTCGGCAGCCACGCGACGGGCGGCATGGCCAGGTTCCTGCTCGGCTCGGTCAGCCATGACCTGCTCCTCGAAGCCGTCGGTCCCGTCATCGTCGTCAGCGACAACGAGTAGCCATGCCCGTCTCCCTCCGGTTCCTCGGCGGCGCCGACTCCGTCACCGGCTCCCGGTACCTCGTCGAGACGGATGCCGCGCGCGTGCTCGTCGACTGCGGGCTGTTCCAGGGCTACAAGGTGCTGCGGGAGCGGAACCGGCATCCGTTCCCGGTCCCGCCGGAGTCGATCGACGCGGTCGTGCTCACCCACGCGCACCTCGACCACTCCGGATACCTTCCCGCGCTCGTCCGCGACGGGTTCGCGGGACCCATCGTCGCGACGCCCGGGACGATCGAGCTCTGCCGGGTCATGCTCGCCGACAGCGCCTACCTCATGGAGGAGGAGGCGCGGCACGCCGCCCGGCGCGGCTGGTCGCGGCACGCCGACCCCCGCCCCGTCTACACGTCCGACGACGTGAAGGCGGCGCTCGGGCGGTTCCGCGAACTCGACTTCGGCGAGCCCCGGTCCATCGCCGACGGCGTGGACGTGCGCCTCGCGCCGGCCGGGCACATCCTCGGCGCCGCGCAGGTGCGCCTCTGCGCCGAGGGACGCACGCTGCACTTCACCGGCGACCTCGGCCGCCACGACGACCCGCTCATGCGCGCGCCCGCCGACCTCGAGCCGTGCGACGTGCTCGTCACCGAGGGCACCTACGGCGACCGCGCCCACACCGATGAGGACCCCGCCGACCGCCTCGGCGAGGTCGTCACCCGCGTGACCCGGCGCGGCGGCGTCGTGCTCATCCCGGCCTTCGCCGTCGGACGCACCGAGACCGTGCTGCTGCACCTCGCGCGACTCGCGGACCGCGGCGAGCTGCCCGACGTGCCCATCTACCTGAACAGCCCCATGGCCGTCGACGTCGCCTCCATCTACGAGCGGTACCCCGAGGAGCACCGCCTCGACCACGACCGGCTCACGCGCATGTACCGCCTCGCGACCCGCATCAGCACGGTCGACGACTCCAAGCTGCTCAACCTGCGCGGCGGGCCGATGATCATCATCTCCGCCAGTGGCATGCTCACCGGCGGCCGCATCCTGCACCACATCCGGGCCTACGGCCCCGACCGGCGCAACGCGATCGTGCTCACGGGCTTCCAGGCGGGCGGCACGCGCGGCGCCGCACTCGCCGCGGGGGAGCGGACGCTCCGCATCTTCGGCGAGGACGTCCCGATCCGCGCCGACGTCGTGATGATCGACAGCATGTCGGCCCACCCCGACGCCGACGAGATCCTCGACTGGCTCCGCGGCGCGGCATCCGCCCCCGGCATGACCTACGTGACCCACGGCGAGGCGCACGCCGCCGACGCCCTGCGAGCCCGCATCAAGCACGAGCTCGGCTGGCCGGTGCGCGTGCCCGAGCACGGCGAACGGGTTGCGGTCGAACCGGCGCCCGACCCGGTGGGGGCGCCCGCGGGCGTCGAACGCATCGAGGACGTCGGACCCGTCGAGGCGTTCGACGCCGCCATCTGACCGGATCCACGACCCGAGGAGGAGACATGGACGAGCAGGACGACCGGCCACCCACCCGCCACCTGGAGGAGGACGAGTGCTGGCAGCTCATCGAGGCCGCCCCCTACGGCCGCGTCGCGGCGGCCGCCGCCGGTGAGGTCGACATCTTCCCGGTGAACCACCGCGTCGACCACGAGGGCGTCGACGGTCGGGCGATCGTGTTCCGCACCGCTCCCGGCACGAAGCTCCTCGAACTCACCATCCACTCGAACGTCGCGTTCGAGGTCGACGGCTTCACCGACGACGAGGCGTACAGCGTCATCGTCAAGGGCGAGGCGCGCGAACTCGAGCGCTCGAGCGAGATCGAGCACGCGGAGGGGCTCGGCGTCACGCCGTGGGCACCCGAGACCAAGGACCGCTGGGTCCGCATCCAGCCGAGCGACGTGCACGGCCGGGCCTTCCAGCGCCGCCGCGTCGAGGGGTAGGCCCGGAACGCGCCTCAGCCGTCGATGAGCGCGTCGAGCGACGAGTGCAGGTGCCGGGTCACGAGAGCGGATGACGCGTGCCGGGCGCCCGCCTCGAGCGCCTGGTCGACGTCGGCGCCGTCGAGCCGCGCATGCAGCGCGGCCGACATGAACGCGTCGCCCGCGCCGTTCGTGTCGACGACCTCGACGGGCACGGCGTCGACGCGGTGCTCGGTCACGGGGCCGTCCGCGGACTCGCGGGCCACCGCGACCGCGCCCTCGGCGCCGAGCGTGCACACCACGAGCTGCGCCCCGCCGTCGATCACCTCGCGCATGAACGGCAGCGGGTCGGGGCCGATGCGGTCGCCGTTCATGAACACGGCCTGCGCGGCGTCGATGAAGGCCCGGTGGAACTCGGCCGTGCCGTCGTAGTCGTGGATGTCGGTCCAGATCGGCCGGCCGGACGCCCGAGCGTCGGGGATCATGCGCCGCGAGCGCTCCGAGAGGTCGAGCACGATCGCGGCGGCGTCCTCCATCGCGGTCGTGAGGCGGTGGTCCTCGGGGCTCGGGTGGTCGTCGGGCGTCGAGAGGTAGATGGAGACGCGCTCGCCGAGGGGCGTCATGAGGTTCAGGTGCCGCTCGGTGCGGGCGCCGTCGACGACGTGCAGGTCGAGGCCCGGCACGCGCCCGAGGATGTCGCGCAGGCGCTCGCCGTCGGCATCCGGACCGATGAGCGTGTGCAGCTCGACCGGCCGGCCGAACGCCGCGAGCCCGAGCGCCTTGCCGGCCCCGGTGCCGCCGACGGTCTCGTGGTCGTCGAGCGCGAACTGCATGTGCGGCCGCGGCTCGGGCAGGCGCTCGAGCAGGACGATCTCGTTCCATGACGCCGGTCCCGAGATGATCACCCTGTCGCCCACGCGCTGCTCCCATCCGCGCCGCGACGGTCGCGGCACCCGGTCCATCCTGCCGTGACGGATGCCGCGGCGCGACCGTGGTCGGACGATGTGGGCGGACCCGACTACGCTGTCGGCACCCCGGCAGTCCCCCGAAGGAGTTCCCCATGCCCCGGTTCGACCTGCCCGTCGACGAGCTCCGCACGTATCGCCCCGACGTGCCCGAGCCCGACGACTTCGACGCGTTCTGGGCCGACACGCTCGCGGCGTCCCGCGCCGTCGCCGAGCCGCCGCGGCTCACCCGGGTCGACTCGCCGCTCGCGCTCGTCGACGTGATCGACGTCGAGTTCTCGGGGTACGCGGGCGACCCGGTGAAGGGGTGGCTCCTCGTGCCGGCGGGCGCCTCCGGCCCCCTCCCGGCGGTCGTCGAGTACGTCGGCTACGGCGGCGGTCGGGGCCTCCCGCACGAGCGACTCGGCTGGGCGGCCTCCGGGTACGCCCACTTCCTCATGGACACCCGCGGGCAGGGCAGCTCGTGGGGCACGGGCGGCGGCACGCCCGACCCGCACGGCACCGGCCCGTCGCACCCCGGCTTCATGACCCGCGGCATCCACGACCCCGCCGAGTACTACTACCGGCGCGTGATGACCGACGCCGTGCTCGCGGTGGATGCGATCCGCTCGCTCGACGTCGTCGACGCGTCGCGCGTCGCGGTGGCGGGGATGTCGCAGGGCGGCGGGCTCGCGCTCGCCGCGGCGGGGCTCGTCGAGGGGCTCGTCGGCGCGATGCCCGACGTGCCGTTCCTCTGCCACTTCGAGCGGGCGGTCGGCATGACCGACAAGGATCCCTACAGCGAGATCGTCCGGTTCCTGTCGGTGCACCGCGACGCCGGACCCACGGTGTTCCGCACCCTGTCGTACTTCGACGGCGTGCACTTCGCCCGCCGCGCGACGGCGCCGGCGTTCGTGTCGGTCGCGCTCATGGACACGATCTGCCCGCCGTCCACCGTGTACGCGGCCGTGAACCACCACGCCGTCGCCGCCGAGGTCGTCGAGTACGCGTTCAACGACCACGAGGGCGGACTCGGCGTGCACTGGCAGCGCCAGGCGGCGTGGCTCGCCGAGCGGCTCGACACCCTCGCCGACGAGACCGCCGCCTGACGCGCGCGACGGCCGCTGCGCGGCGGCCCGTCGCGATCGGAGTCACTCGTGCGAGATGTACCGCTCGATCTCGTCGTCCGAGACGGCGATGCCCGCCTCCTCGAGGCGCTGACGGAGCAGGGCATGCTCGTCGTGCGCGTGGCCCATCTTCATGTCCTCGCGAACCTGCACGAGGATGCCGCGGATCTGCTCGCTGCGGCTCGCCTCGGTGGCACCGTCCTCGATGGGGGCGTTCTGGAAGCCGGGCTGCTCGGCCATGGGGTCCTCCCTTCGGGCGGCCCGTGCGGGCCGTCACGATCGATCGTGCCCCACGGCGCGGCATCCGTCGAGGCGTTGACAGGCGAGCGGATGCCGCAGCGCGGGGCCGCGGCATCCGCTCGCCGTCTGCCGTCCCGCGTCAGCGACGCGCGAGGTACGCCTCGATGCGGTCGAACGCACCGACCCAGGCCTGCGAGGCGAAGAAATCGCGGATCTCGGGCGTCGGGAAGCCCGACTGCACGACGCTCATGAGCGTGCCGCCGTCGACGGGCTCGAACGTGACCACGATGCGGGTGGTCATCGTCTGGCCGCTCGGGTCGCTGCCGGTGGATTCGGTGACGAGCCGGCGGGGCCGGTCGATCTCGAGGAACACCTGCTCCTCGCGGAAGAGGGTGTCGCGATCGGGTCCCCAGACGGCGACCTGGCGGCCGCCGACCCGGAGGTCGACCTCGATCTCGACCACGCCGGGCTCCTCGTCGAGGATCGAGAACCAGATCTTCTGCTGCTCGGCGTCGGTGTAGGCGTCGAAGACCTCCTCGGGCGTGGCGGGGAGCGTGCGTTCGGCGCGCAGCTCGATGGCCTCGGTGGTGTCGGCGGTGGCGCCGCCGGTCTGCTCGGTCATGATGCGTCCTTTCCGGTGTCGTTCGGTGTGGCGTTGCGCAGGGTGAAGTAGGCCTCGAGACCGTCGAGACGGCGCTCCCAGAGGCGCTGGTAGAAGGAGATCCACGCCATGGCGTCGTCCAATCGCTCGGCGCCCAGGCGGCACTGCCGGGTGCGCCCGACCTTCTCGGTGGTGGCGAGGCCCGCCTCGACGAGGACGTCGACGTGCTTGCGGATGCCCGTGAGGGTCATGCCGGCGGTCTCGGCCAGCTCGCTGATCGTGGCGGGCCCGTCGCCGAGCCGCACCAGGATGTCGCGTCGGGTGGTGTCGGCGAGGGCGGCGAACGCCCGGTCGAGCACCTCATGTTGAACCATGCGGTTCAGTGTAGGTCACTGAACCGAAATGTTCAATATCGGGATCTCCGCTTCCGAGGGGACGCAACACGCCGTGCCCGTCCGCGGCGCCGCGGCGTGTTGCGTCCCCTCGCGAGCGCGAGCGCGAGCGGGAGCGGGAGCGGGGGGCGGGGGCGGGCTACGGGCCCGGCGGGCGGACCGGACGACGGCTTGGCGCGGCATCCGTCGTCAGGTCACGGTGACGAGCACGCGCTGCCACCCGGTGGAACCGTCGGGCGCGATCGGGGCGCGCTCCTCGACCTGCAGTTCGCCGTCGCGGTTCACGGCCCGCGCCGTGACGTAGTGCGTGCCCGGCGTCGCCTCCCACTCCAGGTACCACTGCACCCAGGTGTCGACGTTGACGGGCGCCGAGAGCGTCGCCGGCTGCCAGTCGCCGTCGTCGATGCGCACCTCGACGCGCTCGATGCCCACCGTCTGCGCCCACGCCACGCCCGCGATCACCGCCGAGCCCGCCGCGACCGGCGTCCCCGAGCGCGGGGTGTCGATGCGCGACGAGAACTTGATCGGCGCCTCGGCGCTGTAGCCGCGAGGCGTCCAGTACGCCTCGTCGGCCGCGAACGTGGTGACCTTCAGCTCGGTGAGCCACTTCGTGGCGGACACGTACCCATACAGCCCGGGCACCACCATCCGCACGGGGAAGCCGTGCTCGAGCGGCAGCGGCTCGCCGTTCATGCCGACCGCGAGGATCGCGTCGCGGCCGGGGTCGGTGAGCGCGTCGAGGGGCGTCGACGCCGTGAAGCCGTCGACGCTGCGGGAGAGCACCATGTCGGCGCCCGACTGCGGCCCGGCGAGGGCGAGCACGTCGCGGATCGGCACGCCGACCCACTTCGCGGTGCCGAGCAGGTCGCCGCCGACCTCGTTCGACACGCACGTGAGCGTGATCGAGTACTCGTCGAGCCCCATCCCGACGAGCTGGTCGAACGTGAGCTCGACGCGCCGCCCGACGAGGCCGTCGATGACGAGCCGCCAGGTCGCCGGGTCGACCTCGGGCACCGTGAGCGCGGTGTCGACGCGGTAGAAGTCGGCGTTCGGCGTGTAGAGCGGCGTCAGGCCCGGCAGGTCGAGCTCTGCGCCGGTCGGCACGGTCACGGTCGACCGCGGGGCGGGCAGCCGCAGCGCCTCGCGGATCGCGTCGATCGACGAGGTCGCGGCGGCGACCACGCGCGACCCGACGCCCACCACGAACGCGGATGCCGCGGCGATCCCGGCCAGCGCGAAGAACCCGCGACGGTCGACACCGGCTCGTGCGGTTGCCTCGTCGGGCGCGACACCATCCGGTGCGGTGTCGGCGACGGATGCCGCGGCATCCGCTGTTCGGACGTCGCCGGCCCACGCCCGCAGCCGCCGTACGAGCAGTTCGAGGATGACGATGCCGGCCGCCGCACCCACCACCGGGGGGACCCAGGCGAGCGGGGTCGCGCCGGCCCGCGTGACGATCGCCGCGAGCGACAGCGCGCCGGCGATCCCGAGCGCCACCGACCCGAGCGGCGGGCGAGCGAACTGCAGCACGCCCGCGATCGCGCTCGCGACGAGGACCGCGATGCCGAGGCTGCCGAGGAGCACGACCTTGTCGTACGCGCCGAACGCGGCGATCGCGAACTCCTTCACGGGCTGCGGCACGATGTCGATGACGAACGCGCCGACCGCGAGGATGGGGCTGCCGTCGCGCGCCACGAGGAGCGCTGCGAGCTCGGCGGCGGCGAGGAACACGCCCGCGGCGACGATCCCGGAGACGGCCGCCCAGATCCGGAAGCGCCGCTGCGACGCGCCGGCAGCGGTCGCGTCGCCGGCCTGCTCCCGCGCGTGCGGTCGTGCGCTGCGCGCCATGCGACTGCCTCCCTCGGCGGGCCGCGATCGGGCCCGCACGAGAGTGGTTCGCGGCGGGCGCGGCTTCGGATTGCGGCGCCCCGCGTCCGGCGTGGCCGCGCGCCGCTGTCGGCGGCTCGTGATCGGGTGGGCGCATGGGGTTCGACGCGCGGTTCCTGGGGCTCGAGGCGGCGCTGCCCGCCGTGCCCGAGACGGATGCCGCGGCATCCGTCGCCCTCGACTACCTGCACTTCACCGTGGTGCTCGACACCGGCCGCAGGTTCGCCCGCGTGACCGGCGTGAACATCGACGGCGCGCAGCTCGTCGACGTGCCGCGCGGCGACGCCTGGCGGTTCGACGAGCGCATCCCCGAGGCGTGGCAGGCCGGGCCCGACGTCTACGCGCGCAACGACCTCGACCGCGGGCACCTCGTGCGACGCCGCGACCCGGTATGGGGGCCGCCGGATGTCGCGGCCCGCGCCAACGCCGACACGTTCCGGTATCCGAACGCGGCGCCGCAGCAGGCCGCGTTCAACCAGTCGCTCGAGCTGTGGAACGGGCTCGAGGATCACGTGCTCGCGTACGCGACGGTGCACGCGCAGCGCCTCAGCGTGTTCACGGCGCCGGTGCTCGACCCGGGCGACCCCGAGTACCGCGGCATCCGCGTGCCCCTGCGGTTCTTCAAGGTCGTCGCGTGGCGGTCGGGCGACGAGCTCGCGACCGCGGGGTTCGTGCTCGACCAGTCGCCGCTGCTCGACCTCGACGAGGCGGCGCGCGCGGCGCAGGCCGAGCGCGAGCGGGCGCGGCTCGCCGGGGGAGCGATCGCCGTGCCCGACCTGGGGCCGTTCCGCACCTTCCAGGTACCCGTCGCCGACGTGGCCGAGCTCGCCCGGCTCGAGATGGGCGCGCTGGCAGGCGCCGACCGGATGCCGCGTGCCGTGGCCGCCGCGGACTGGCGTCCGATCACGACGCCCGACGAAGTGCTGCTCGGTCCCTGAACGAAGGAAGGTGCCTTCGACCCTCCCGCCCGGGCCCTCGTGGTGACAGGCTGGGCGCATGGCGGAGTCCGAGACGCTGCGGACCGACGTGCTCGTCGTCGGGGCGGGCCCGAGCGGGCTCATGGCGGCCAACGTGCTCGCGAAGCTCGGCGTCGACGCGATCATCGCCGACGGCAAGCACGGCCCGACCCGCGAGTCGCGGGCGCTCGTCGTGCAGGCGCGCTCCATGGAGCTCTACGACCAGCTCGACCTCGCCGACCGCGTGGTGGCCGAGCGCGCCGAGGCCGTCGGGGCGGTGCTCGCGTTCCGTCACCGCGTGCTCGGGCGGGTGCCGCTCCGCGAGTTCGGCCGCGGCACGACGCCGTTCCCCGAGATCACGGTGCTCGAGCAGAGCCGCAACGAGCGGATCCTCGTCGACGGGCTCACCGCGCGCGGCCGCGCCGTGCAGTGGGGGCTCCGCCTGGTCGCGATCGAGCGGGGCACGGCATCCGTCACCGCCGTGTTCGAGCGGGTGCCGGATGACGCGGGGTCGCCCGGCGCCGGCGACGGGCCCGCGACGGTGCGCATCGAAGCGCGGTACCTCATCGGCGCCGACGGCGCGCACTCCGCGGTGCGCGAGCTCAGCGGCATCCGCTTCGAGGGCGTCACGAACGAGCACACGTTCTTCGTCGCCGACGCGCTCGGCGCGACCGGACTCGTCGACGGGCACGTGAACATCCGGATGGCGCCCGACGACCTCCTGCTGTCGTTCCCGATGGGCGAGCCCGGGCACGCGCGCATCCTCGGGGTGGTGCGCGACGCCGACCTCGAGGGCGGGCAGTTGCCCGAGCGGCTCGTGCGGTCGCGCATCGCGCGCGGGTTCACGGTCGGATACCGGTCGTCGACGTGGTTCGCGACGTACCGGCTGCACCACCGGGTCGCCGAGCGCTTCCGCGAGGGGCGGTGCTTCCTCATCGGCGACGCCGCGCACATCCACTCGCCCGTCGGCGGGCAGGGCATGAACACGGGGCTGCAGGACGCCCACAACCTCGCGTGCGCGCTCGCCGACGTGCTGGTCTCGCGCATGCCCCATCGGCGGCTCGACCGGTACGAGGCCGAGCGGCGGCCCGTCGCGCGGCGGCTCGTGGCGACCACCGACCGGCTGTTCGGACTCGTCACGGCCGACTCGGTACTGACGCGGTTCATCCGCGGGCGCGCCGTCCCCGCACTCGGTCCCGCCGCCGTGCGCGTGCTGCCGCGGGTCATCGGGGGCCGACGGCTGTTCGGGTTCCTGTCGCAGACGCGCATCAGGTACCGGATGTCACCCGAGCCGCCGACCCGCTCTCAAGCGCGTGACGACGTCGTCGGCAAGCGGCTGCCGTACACGGGCGCCGACCCGTCGAACTTCGACGCGCTGCGGTCGATGCGCTGGCAGGTGCACGGGTACGGCGCCCCCGCCGACCTGGTGCACCGCGTCGCCGAGCGGCTCGGGACGGAGGCGCACGTGTTCCCGCCCGACGCCGGCGGACGCCTGCGGTCGGATCGGCTCTACCTGGTGCGCCCCGACGGGTTCGTCGCGGCCGAGGCGAGCGTCGCCGCCGGACGCCGGGCCGGACGGGACGCCGTGCCGGCGCGGTTCCGCGAGCAGCTCGACGGGTGATGCCGCTCAGCCGGCGCGCTGACGCCGGCGCGCTCACGCCGGCGCGCTCAGCCGGCGCGCTCAGCCCGCGGTCGGCGCGCCCGGGCTCTCCGCGGCATCCGCACCCGCACCCCCGGCGGCGGCCGCCGGCACGACCGCGACCCGGGCCGACCAGCTCGACGCGTCCCGCGACATCGTCCACGGTTCGATGCGGCGCAGCCCGTGGCATCCGAGCACGACCTTCGCCACCCCGTCGGCGAGGTCGCGCGACGACGGCGGGTTGGTCCGGGTGAGCTCGTCGAGGCTGAACGCGTCGACCGCGATCGGCTCGAGACCGCCCGCCGGGTACAGCAGCAGGTCCCACGACTCGACGTCGTCGGTCACGACGACCCGGCGCAACTCCACGCGCCCCGCGAGCTGCACCTCGTCGTCGGTCAGGCTTCCGAATGGCTTCGTCATGCGCGCACCCCTGATCACAGCCGACCACAGCGGCGACCGCGGGCGGCGCAGGCGCGGGGGCGAGTCGCGCCGCGCAGGTCGTATCGTCGAGTGGTGCCCCACGAGACCACGCCCGCGCCGGCGGCCGCGATGACGGATGCCACGCTCCGCCGCCGCCGCTTCGCCGGTGCGTCGACGCAGCTGGGCACCGAGGTGTCGATCAACTTCGGCTCGTCGCTCGCGGGGCTCGTGATCCCCGTCGTCGGCTCGTTCGTGGTCGTCGCGGTGCGCCAGCTCGTCATGGCGATCGCGGTGCTCCCGTTCTACCGACCCAAGCGCGCCGAGCTCACCTGGCGGCGGCTCCGGCCGGCGCTCGCGCTCGGCGTGGTGCTCGCGGTGATGAACGTGACCTTCTACGAGTCCGTCGACCGGCTCGGGCTCGGGATCGCGGCGACGATCGAGTTCCTCGGTCCGCTCGCGATCGCGCTGTTCACCTCCCGGCGGCTGCTCGACCTCGCGTGCGCGCTCGCGGCGGGGGCGGGCGTGCTGCTCCTCATCGGCCCGTGGGCCGGCGGTTCGGGCGAGACGGATGCCGCGGCATCCGCTTCGGGCGTCGACCCGATCGGCGTGGTGCTCGCGCTCACCGCGGCGGCGAGTTGGGCGGCGTACATCCTGCTGACGCGTCGCGTGGCGACCCGGCTGCCCGGACTGGAGGGGCTCACGGTCGCGAGCCTCGTCTCGCTCGCGCTGCTCGTGCCGTTCGCCGTGGCGACCCTCGACGTGGGCGCGCTCGACTGGCGCATCATCGGGCTGCTGCTGGGAGTGGGCGTGCTGTCGTCGGCGCTGCCGTACAGCCTCGACACGTACATCCTGCGGCGCATCACGCCGCGGCTCTACGCGATCATCACGAGCTTCGGGCCGGTGATCGCCGCGATCTTCGGCGCGCTGGTGCTCGGCGAGCGGTTCACGCTCGTCGAGGCGATCGCGATCGTCGTCGTGTGCGGCGCCGCCGGGCTCGCCCTCGCCACGCAGCGCGACCGCCCGGTCACCCCGCTCGAGGCGACGGCCCAGGCGATCCCCTGATCGTGTCGCGGCCCGCCCGCCCGGGCGTCCGAGGCCGGCGCCCGGGTCGGTGCCGTGTCGGACGCCGCGGGCCGGGACCGCGTCGGACGCGAATCGTCGCTCGGGCGCGGCCACTCCGACGATCCGCGTCCACGGCGCGCTCGACGCGCGGGGGGTGGGGCCGCACGTCGCCGCGGGCGTAGCGTGGAGACGATCGCACGGCACGGGCGCCGCGCGACGCGACGTCGAGGAGGACGCGGATGGCGGTCATCGGGTGGATCGGGCTCGGACACATGGGCGGGCCCATGGCCACCCACCTCGCCCGGGCCGGGCACGAGGTCGTCGGGTTCGACGTCGACGCGCGCATGGCCGAGCAGGCGCGGGCCGGCGGCATCCGCACGGTGACGGATGCCGCGACCGCCGTGCGCGACGCCGACGCCGTCTTCACGTCGCTGCCCCGGTCCGAGCACTCGCGCCAGGTCCTCATCGGCGACGCCGGGCAGCCGGGCGTCTTCGACCGCGTGCGTGCGGGCACGCTCGTCCTCGACACGTCGACGGTCGACGTCGAGACCTCGCGCGCGTGCCACGAAGCGGCGGCGGCCCGCGGCATCCGTTTCGTCGACGCACCCGTCTCGGGCGGCATCGCGGGCGCGCACGCCGGAACGCTCACGTTCATGCTCGGCGGTGAAGCGGATGCCACCGCCGAGGCGGCGGCCCTCGTCGACCCGATGGCCGGGCACGTCTTCACCGTCGGCGGGCCGACGTCGGGCATCGCGGCGAAGCTCGCGAACAACCTCATGCTGTTCATCACCCTGCAGGCGTCGTCGGAGGGGGCGCGGCTCGCGGAGGCGCTCGGCCTTGACCCGGCGGTGTTCCACGACATCGCGACCGTGTCATCCGGCGACTCGTGGCCGCTTCGGACCTGGTACCCGGTGCCCGGCGTCGTCGAGACGAGCCCCGCGAACCGCAACTTCGACGCGACGTTCACGACCGGGCTCGCGGCGAAGGACCTGTCGTACGCGCTCGCCGCGGGCGACGCCGCCGGGCTCGACCTCGCGGCGGGGCGGCTCGCGATGGAGCGCTTCGAGCGCCTCATCGACGAGGGCTACGTCGACAAGGACTGCAGCCTCGTCGTGAAGTACGTCGGCCGCGACGGTCGCACCCCCGGCTTCGACCCCGCCGCCTGACCCGCCTGACCCCGCCGCCCGTCTCTCCCGCCTCTCACGGGCCGCGAAATGACGCAAACGGTTCCCGCGCGCGTCCCGAGGCGCACTCTGCGTCATCTCGCCGAACGTCCGGGGCGGGCGGGCGGGCGGCCGGGGCGGGCGGCGGGCCGGCGCGGTCTTCCCGGGCTCGCCCTCCGCCGGCCCTTCCCCCGACCCCCGGCCCTCCCGGCGCGCCCACCTGCCGACCCCTTCGCCTGACCGCCTGTCTCTCCCGCCCCTCCCGCCCCTCTGGGGCCGCGAAATGACGGAAACGGTTCCGGCGCGCGGCCGGAAGCGCAGGTTGCGTCATTTCGCGGAACGTCCGGGGCGGGGCGGGGCGGGGAGGGTACGGGGCGGGGAGGGGGAGGGGCGACATCCGTTCACCGAGGATCGGTACGGTGGAACGGGTGCGATTCGAGGAGGTGCGCATGGGCCGGTTCCGACTGCCGTGGCAGCGGCGCGAACCACGCCGCAAGATGGCCCCGTTCGACCGGTCGCGCCTGCCCGAGGTCACCCCCGCCACCTTCGACGACATGCTTGAGGAAGGCCTGCTCATGGCCGAGTCGGCGGCACGGATGGCGCTGAAGAACCGCCTCCTCGTCGACGCGCTCCGCAGCGACGAGCCGTACTCCGACGAGCGCGCCGCGGACCGCGCCCGCTCGGTCCTCTACGAGCTCGTGCAGGAGGCCGACGAGGCCGCCGAGCACGTGGCCGAGGAACGCGAGGTCGCCGCGAAGCGCGAGGGCCGCTCGCAGCACCAGCACGACTACCATCGCGACGACCTCCTGAACCTGCGGCGACGCGAGAAGGTGCACGCCGCCATCGCGAAGGAGCTGTGGACCCGCCGGTCCGACGACGAGTACGTCGCCGGGCTCATCGAGCGCGCCCGCGACGACGCATGGGACGAACTCAGCCGGGTCATCGAGCAGGAGCTCGACCGTCGCTGGCCGCGCTACGACGAGGAGCCCGACTACGCCGAGCACCGCTCCGAGCGGATGGCGGACGTCGGCGACGACCTCCTGCGCGACCTCGCACGACTCGAGGCGCAGCGGGCCGTCGAGGCGATCCCCGAGTACTGACGGTCGGGCGCGGCATCCGCCACACTGAACGGATGACGCGCAACTGGACCCCGCTCGCCGTCGTGTACCTCGTGGTCGCCGTCGCCGGCCTCGTCGGCACCTGGACCTACAACGCCATCGCGATCGCGCAGGGGAACGACTTCATCGGCGACCTCGTCTCGAGCGGACCGGCGGTGTCGTCGATCACGACCGACCTGCTCGTCGTCGCGGTCGCGGGCAGCATCCTCATCGTGGTCGAGTCGCGGCGCCTCGGGATGCGCTTCGCGTGGGCGTACATCCTCGGGTCGGCGCTCACCGCGTTCGCGTTCACGTTCCCGTTGTGGCTCGCGATGCGCGAGCGCCGGCTGGCGGCGCGCCGGGCCGAGGCCGATAGCGTGGGCGCATGAGCGACGCCGACCGCGCCCCCGCCGCCCCCTGGAACGCCGGACGCTGGAGCCGCGACCCTGTCGCGGTGCACGTCGACGGCGATGCGATCGTCGTCGAGGCCGCCGAGGGCAGCGACTACTGGCGCACCACCCACTACGGCTTCGTGCACGACGACGGGCACGCCCTGCTCGCCCCGTGGCCGACGGATGCCGCGGTCGAGGTGTCGTTCGACACGTCGACGCTCACGGGCCTGTACGACCAGGCGGGCCTGTTCCTGCACCTCGACGGTGAGAACTGGGTCAAGGCCGGGATCGAGATGAGCGACGGCGTGCCGCACCTCGGCGCGGTCGTGACGAACCGGATGTCGGACTGGTCGCTCGCGCCCGTGCCCGACTGGGCGGGGCAGGTCGTGACGATCCGAGCGAGCCGCTCGGGCGTCGAGGCCGACGCGATCACGCTGCGCGCCCGCGCCGGCGAGGGGGAGTGGCGCACCATCCGGGTGGCGCCCTTCGACGCGAACGCGGCGACCGCCGGGCCCATGGTCTGCGCTCCGACGCGGGCGGGCCTCGAGGTGCGCTTCACCGGGTGGGCGTTCGTTCCCTCCGACGTCGACCTGCACGAGGACCCGCCCGCCGCCTGACGGCTAGGGCGCGATGTGGTGGCTCGCCCGGAACACGTCGCCCGGGTCGACCTCGCGCTTCACCGCGCGGAGGCGGTCGAGCGTGGCGGGCGGGTAGATCGCCGTCACGTCGTCGCCGAACTCCGGCGAGAAGTTGGAGTACGCGCCGCTCGTGAACGCGATCGCCTCATCCACGCCCGCGCGCGCCGCCGCGACCTGATCGTCGGTCGCGTCGGCCGGGAGGATGCCGTTGACGGCGACGAGCGCGCGGCCGTCGCGATGGGCGACCGCCGTGGCATCCGTCGGCACGCGGGAGAACGCCCCGCCGAGCGCGCGCAGCAGCAGCATCGTCGGCACCTCGCGGTCGAGCGCCCGAACGAAGGCGTCGAGCGCCGCGTCGGAGAGGTCGGGGACGAAGCCGTTGCCGCCGACGAAGCGGAACGGCGGTTCGCCGGGCGGCGCGGCCTCGAGGAGGTCGGGGTACGCGACGGGCCCCAGCGACACGTCGGCGACCGAGGGCAGCGACAGCAGCGGCTCGAGGAGGTTTCGGAGCTCCTCCTCCGAACCGACGAGCGCGACCGACATCTGGGGGCCGGCGGGCATCTCGGGCATGAGCGGCGGCATCACGAGCAGCGTGGAGTTCAGCTCGTCGGGCCCGTCGCGGAAGACGTCCCTCCAGGCGCCGACCACCGCGCGCACGTCGGACTGGTCGAAGCGCACGTGCCCGCCGACGAGTCCGTCGACCGGCTGGGCCTCGAAGGTGAACCTCGTGACCACGCCGAAGTTGCCGCCGCCGCCGCGGAGGGCCCAGAACAGCTCGGGGTGCGAGTCGGCGCTCACCTGGAGCACGTCGCCCGCGGCCGTCACCAGCTCGACCTCGCGGAGGAGGTCGACCGTGAGCCCGTGCGTGCGCGCGAACCAGCCGAGCCCCCCGCCGAGCGCGAGCCCGCCCACGCCGACATCCGTCGTGTCGCCCGAGGTGACGACGAGCCCGTGCGGGGTCAGCGCGGCGGCCACGTCGCCCCAGTGGGCGCCGCCGCCGACGTGCACCAGACGCGAGCCGTCGTCGGCGAGCTCGACGGCGTTCAGTGCGGAGAGGTCGATGACCAGCCCGCCGGTGGCGGGCGCCGATCCGTGGCCGCCGCTCTTCACGGCGATCGGCGTGCCGGCCGCGACGGCGGCCCGCACGGCCTCGGCGACCTCGGCGGCGGAGGCGGGGCGCACGACGACGTCGGGCGTTCCGGAGCCGGCGAACACCGCGGCGCCGGCCTCGTACTCGGGGGTGCCGGGCGCGTGCACGCGCTGCGGCATCCGTTCACTCAGTTCGGCGATGAACGACATGGGGGTCAGTCTGGACCCGGCCGCCGATATCCTGCGAGCCCCGATCAGGGCACGAATCGTGCAGATCCCGCCAGAGGATCCCGGTGCGGGCCTCCGGCCTTCCTCGACCGCCGGAGGGTCACTCGCCGCTCGGGTGCGCCCCCGCCGCGTCGATGATCCACGCGTTCGCGAACGCGCGCTCGCGCCAGGCCGCGTACCGGCCGGAGACGCCGCCGTGCCCGGCCGCCATCTCGACCTTCAGCAGCGGGTCGGCGCCGACCTCGCGCAGGCGCGCGACCCACTTCGCGGGCTCGACGTAGAGCACGCGCGTGTCGTTCAGCGACGTGATCGCGAGGATCCGCGGATAGGTGACGGGGTGCACGTTCTCGTACGGCGAGTACGAGCGCATGTAGGCGTACACCTCGGGATCGTCGAGCGGGTTGCCCCACTCGTCCCACTCGATGACGGTCAGCGGCAGCGACGGGTCGAGGATCGACGTCAGCGGGTCGACGAACGGCACCTCCGCGACGATGCCCGCGAAGAGCCGCGGCGCGAGGTTCGCGACGGCGCCCATGAGCAGCCCGCCCGCCGAGCCGCCCTGCGCCACCAGGTGATCGGGCGTCGTGATGTCGTTGTCGACCAGGTGCTCGGCGGCCGCGATGAAGTCGGTGAACGTGTGCTTCTTGTGCAGCTTCTTGCCGTGCTCGTACCAGAGCCGGCCCATCTCACCGCCGCCGCGCACGTGCGCGACCGCGAAGACCATGCCGCGGTCGAGCAGCGACAGCCGCGGGATGCCGAAGCCCGGGTCGATCGCGTGCTCGTACGAGCCGTAGCCGTAGAGCAGCGTCGGGGCGGGCTCGCCGAGGGTCACCAGGTCGTGCCGGTAGACGAGCGAGATCGGCACCTTCGTGCCATCCGGAGCCGTCGCCCATTCGCGCTTCTGCGCGTACCGCTCGGGGTGGTAGTCGCCGAGCACCGCCTGCTGCTTGCGCACGGTCCGGGTGCCGGATGCCACGTCGACGTCGATCACGGTCGACGGCGTCACGAACGAGCCGTACCCGATGCGCAGCGACGGCTGCTCCCACGCCGGGTTCCCGCTGACGCCCACCGAGCACAGCTCCTCGTCGAAGGCGAGCTCGTGCAGCGTGTCGTCGGGGGTGGCGTCGGCGGGAAGTCCCTGCGGCGGCACCTTGGCAATCGCCACCCGCGGCAGGCCGTCGCGCCGGTACTCGAGCGCCACGAAGTCGCGGAACGCGTGCGCCGCCTCGATGCGCATGCGCGGGTCGTGGGGGAGCAGCATCCGCCTCGGCCCCTGCGGGTCGTCGGCGGCGACGCTCACGAGCTCGAAGTTCACGGCGTCGCCCTCGTTGTGCACGATGAGCAGCCGGTCGCGGCCGCCGGCGACGACGTGCTCGACGTCGTACTCGACGCCGTCGCGACGCGGCCACACGACCCGGAACTCGCCCGCCGGGTCGGCGGCGTCGAGCAGCCAGGTCTCGCTCGTCACGTGCGACCCGGCCTCGAGCACGAGGTACCTGCGGCTGCGCGTGAGGCCGACGCCGAGCCAGAAGCGCTCGTCGGGTTCGTGGAACACCCGCACGTCGGATGACGCGGGCGTGCCGACCTCGTGCCGCCAAATGGTGTCGGGCCGCCAGGCGTCGTCGACGGTCGCGTAGAACAGGTACCGCCCCGACGGCTCGAACACGGCGCCCGCGGCGGTGCCGGGGATCTCGTCGTCGAGCACGCGCCCCGACCCGTCGAGCGCGCGCAGCCGGATCGTGTACCGCTCGTCGCCCTCGACGTCGACCGCGTAGAGCAGGGTCGACCCGTCGGCGGTGAGGTCGAAGCTGCCGAGCGAGAAGAACTCGTGGCCCTTCGCCTCGTCGTTGTCGTCGAGCAGCACCTGCTCGCCGGGCAGGGGCGAGCCGTCCTCGGGGATCGCGGGGGGCTCCCAGTCGTCGGCGCCGCGCACGGGCACGCGGCAGTGGATGCCGTACTGCAGCCCCTCGACGGTGCGCGAGTAGTACCACCAGTCGCCCTCGCGCGTGGGCACGCTGAGGTCGGTCTCCTTCGTGCGGCGCTTGATCTCCTCGAACACCTGCTCCTGCAGGACCGCGAGATGCCGCGTCTTCGCCTTCGTGTAGGCGTTCTCCTGCTCGAGGTGGGCGATCACCGCCGGGTCATCCTTGTCGCGCAGCCACTCGTAGTGGTCGACCACGACGTCGCCGTGGTGGGTGCGTTCGGTCGGTCGCTTCTCGGTCACCGGAGGAGTCAGCACGACCCCACGCTACGCGGCCCGCCCGCTTCGCGGCATCCGTTCACAGCGTTCATGGGGCGAGCGGATGTCGCGTCGGCAGGCCGTGCGGCCCGTCACCGTTCGCGCGCCCACCCCCGGCGGTCGCCCCGCCCTTCGGTGCCGCGAGTGTCCAACGGATGCCGCTCCCCGGTGCCCCGCCCCGCATCCGTTGGACACTCGAACCCCCCCCGGGGGGCGCGCGGAGCGGTCGCGACGGCGGGGGCGAGTCAGGCGACGGATGCCGCGAGCTCGACCTCCACGGCGGCGCGCACGCGCGCGAGGGCTTCGGCGAGCTGGGTGTCGGTGGGGGAGCCGTAGCCGAGCACCAGGCCGGCGGGGCCCTCGCCGGGCACGGCCGAGTAGTCGGCGAGCGGCGAGACGGCGACGCCGTCGACGGCGAGTCGGGCGACCACCCGGGCCGCCACCTCGTGCGACGGCAGTCGGAGCACCGCGTGGAGTCCGCCGTCGAGCCCGGTGAGGCTCGCGCCCGCGATGCGCGACAGCCCGTCGAGCACCATCCGGCGGCGGTGCGCGTAGTCGCGACGGGCCGCGGCGATGTGCCGGCGGACCGCGCCACCGGCGAGCAGCTCGGCCATCGCCTCCTGGGCGATGCCCGGCACGGGGCACGTCTCGTCGTCGCGGACGCTCGCGACGGCCTCGCGGAGCGGGGTGTCGCCGGGCAGCACCAGGTAGCCGAGTCGCAGCCACGGCGTGAGCACCTTCGAGAAGCTGCCCACCAGCACCGTGCGGCCGCCCCGGTCGAGCGAGGCGAGCGCCGGCAGCGGGGCGCCGACATGACGGAACTCGCTGTCGTAGTCGTCCTCGATGACGACGACACCGGATGCCGCGGCCCAGTCGAGCAGTTCGAGCCGAGCGGCGACCGGGAGCCGCCCGCCGAGCGGGTACTGGTGGTGGGGCGTCACCATGACCGCGTGCGGGGCGGGGCGGATGCTGCGGAGTGCCGCCACGTCGATGCCGTCGGCGTCGACGGGCACGGGCACGGTGCGGAACGCCCCGCGGCGTCCGATGACCCGCCGCGCCGACGGATACCCGGGGTGCTCGACCGCGACGCGCGGCGTGCCGTCGACGAGCACGCGCAGTGCCGACGCGAGGAGGGCCACCGCGTCGCTCGTGCCCGCGGTCACGACGACGTCGTCCGGCGAGCAGGCGAGCCCGCGCGCGTGGCGGAGGTGGTCGGCGATCTCCCGCCGCAGGCGCGGCGAGCCGAAGTCGGGCGGGATGTCGCCCGGGACCGACATCCGCGACGCGTGCCGCCAGGCCGCGCGCCAGGCCCGCTCGTCGAGCCGCGCGGTCGATGGGAGCCCGGGACGCAGCTCGAGCATCCCCGGGGTGCTCGCGGTGGACGTGACATCCGTCACGCGCGCGCGCCGTTCGCGAATCGTCGCTTCGGCGCCCGCGAAGCGACGATCCGCGTCCGCCGCGACGGGGCCAGCCGCGACGGCGGGGTCGGCGTCGACGGCGGGGTCGGGCGCGACGAGCGGCGCGACGCGCGTGGGCGCACCCTGGCGCAGCTCGAGGTAGCCCTCGCCGGCGAGCTGGTCGTACGCGGCGACGACCGAGCTGCGTGCGACCCCGAGCTCGCTCGAGAGCGCGCGCGTCGAGGGCACCGGGTCGCCCGGGCGGAGCCGCCCGTCGAGGATGCCGCGGCGCAGGCCCTCCACGAGCTGCTGGCCGAGCGGCCGGGCGTCGTCGCGGTCGATGACGAGCAGCGGTCCGTCCATCGGGACCTCCTTCGCGGCGCACTGGACTGGTCGAGCACGCGGGAACTGGTCTGCCAACCATACCAGCCGCGCTCGCATGCTGGACGCATGACCACCGCCACCGCCACCGCCCGTCGCATCCGTCGCCTGCCCGACCGGCAGACCACCGACCGCTTCGCCCTCCACGACCTGCTCGACAGCGAACTCGTCGGCCACCTCGCGGTCGCCGTCGACGGCGTCCCGGTCATCGTGCCCATGGGCTACGCGCGAGTGGGGGAGCACGTGCTGCTGCACGGCTCGACCGGCGGCGGATTCGCCCTGCGCGCGGCATCCGCTCGTCGGTCCGTCGCCTTCTCGGTGACGGCGCTCGACGGCCTGGTCTACGCGCGCAGCCTGTTCGACAGCTCGATGAACTACCGCAGCGCGACCGTGCAGGGCGTGCTCGAGGCCGTGCCGGCCGATGAGACGGATGCCGCGCTGCTGGCGCTCTCCGAACGGCTCATGCCCGGACGCCCGGCCGAGGTGCGCGGCATGCACCGCAAGGAGGTCGCGGCGACCCGCGTGCTGCGCCTGGCCCTCGACGACGTCGTGATGAAGCAGCGCTCGGGCGGCCCCTCGGAGGAGCCCGACGACGGCGAGGACCACTCGACGTGGGCCGGTGTCGTCCCCCTCGAGCGGCGCTGGGGCGCGCCGATCGCCTCAGGGCTCACCCCTGCTGGGACGCCCGTTCCGGATTCGGTGATCGCCCTGTCGACCGGCAACGGGGCCGACGCCACGCCGAGGTAGGCGAATACGCCGATCGCCCGATGTCCTGAGGGTGCCTCAGGAACGAGGCTCGGGACGTCCCGGGGCACCGCCCGGGCGACCTGGAATCAATGGAAGGAGGTGCGTGATGTTCGCAGCGATGCTCGTGCTCGCCCTCATCTCGGTGTGGGCCGTGTCCGCCGCCGTGGTCGAGTTCCGCAACGACGGATACCGCCGCACGCCCACCCTCGCGCACTGAGGCGTGGCGCGACCCGAACATCCGCATCAGTCCCGTCTGAGGCCCCCTCACCGCCCGGACCGGCACGAAATAGGCACATCTCCCGATGAGCCGCCCCCACCTCAGAGCGCAGGCTCGGATCATCGCCCACCTCAGGAGGAGATCATGGACTACACCGCAGGCTTCGTGGCCATGCAGGTTCACACCGCCGACGTGCGCCGGGCGGAGGAGCGGATCGCCATGCAGCGCGCCGCCGCCGAGCGGGCCGCGGGTGCGGGCGCCGACCCGACCGGGTTCGCGTCGCGGGGCTCGTGGCTCCGCGTCGCCCGCCGGCGTCACGCCCGCCGTCAGGCCCCGCTGCTCGCGCGGTGACCGGCACCGGAGACGGGGTCGCGGCCGCGGCCGCCCACGGCGCGACAGACCCCTCGCGCGACGATCGGCACCGGGTCCACGGACCCGGTGCCGATGTCGTCGGTCGGTGGGACCATGGGATGGTGTCCAGCTCTTCGACGAGCCCCGCCATGGTCGGCCGCGACGGCGACCTCGACTGGCTCCGCAGCCTCATCGAGACGGTCCGCGCCGGCACGCCGGCGACCGCCGTGATCGGCGGCGAGGCGGGCATCGGCAAGAGCCGGCTCGTGGCCGAGTTCACCGCCGGCCTGGGGCCCGACGTGCGGCTCGTGCGCGGCCAGTGCGTCGACCTCGGCGACGTGGCCGCGCCCTACGCACCGGTCAAGGGCGCGCTGCGGCAGCTCGTCGCGCAGGTCGGCGCCGACCGGGCGCTCGACGCGGTCGGGCCCGGCCGGGCGGCCCTCGTCGCGCTGCTGCCCGAGCTTGCGGCATCCGTCGCCGACGGCACCGGCGAGATCGTCATCACCCCCGGCGGCGCCGGCAGCGGCCAGCTGCACGAGGCGGTCGCCGTGCTGCTCGAGACCCTCTCGAGAGACGAGCCCATCGTGCTCGTCATCGAAGACCTGCACTGGGTCGACGCCGCGAGCCTCGCGCTGCTGCGGTTCCTGCTCCGCTCGCTGGGGTCCAGCCGCCTGCTCGTGCTGCTCACCTACCGCACTGACGACGTCCCGCGCGGTCACCCGCTCCGCGGCTTCCTGACCGAGGCCGAGCGCGACCGGTGGGTCGAGCGCCGCGAGCTCACCCGGCTCTCGCAGGCGCAGGTGCACGAGCTCGTCCGCTCGCTCATCGTCGACGAGGCCCCGAGCGAACGGGTGCTCGACACGGTGTTCCTGCGCAGCGACGGCGTCCCCTTCTTCGTCGAGGAGCTCGTGGGCATCGACGGATGCCGCGACGAGGGCTTCGTGCCCGACACCCTGCGCGACCTCCTGCTCGCCCGGTACGAGCGACTGCCCGACGAGGCGCAGGAGTTCCTCCGGCTGCTGTCCACCGGCGGCGTCCGCGTCTCGCACGCGCTCCTGTCCTCCGTGCACCGCGGCGACGAGGCCGCACTCGATGCGGCCGCGCGCGAGAGCGTCCGCTACGGCGTCATCGAGATCGACGGCGACGATTACGCGTTCCGGCACGCGCTCGTGCGCGAGGCGATCCTCGCCGACCTGCTGCCGGGCGAGCGCGCGCGGTACCACGCCCGGTACGCCGAGGCCTACGAGGCGCAGGCGGCGGCGGGCGGGCGTCGCCTCGCCGCCGAGATCTCGTACCACTGGCTCGGGGCGCGCGACCCCGGGCGGGCGTTCCCCGCCACCATCCAGGCCATGCGCGAGGCGCGATCGGCGGTCGCCTACGCCTCGGCGGCGCAGCTCGGCGAACGCGCGCTCGAGCTCTGGAGCCTCGTGCCCGAGCCCGAGCGGGTCTCCGGCATGACCCGGCTGGAACTCATGGGTCGCACGGCCTCCCACCTGCGTCACGCCGGCGAGGGCGAACGCGGCCTCGCCCTCGTCAAGGCGGCGCTCGCCGAGTGCCCGCGCGACGATCCGCAGTTCCCGCGGCTGCTGCGCGACAAGGCGCTCTACCTCGCGACGGTCGGCCGCGGCGGCTCGATCCCGCTGCTCGAGGAGGCGCTCGCCGCCCTCCCCGCAGAGGGCGCCGACGAACTCCGGGTCACCGTGCTGACCGGGCTCGCGGGCCGGCTCATGATCGAGGGGCGCATCGACGACGGCGTCCGCGTCGCCGACGAGGCCTTCGAGCTCGCGCAGGAGATCGGCTACCCGCGGTACGCCTCCATCGCCATGAACATCGCCTCGGTGTGCCGTGCCGCTCGCGGCGAGGTCGAGCGGGCGCTCGCCGACCTCGAGCGCGCCCGCGAACTGGCGGCGGGCGACGGTGCGGCGCTGCTGCGGTACTGGGTCAACGCGTCCGACATGTACCACCTCGTGGGCGACCACCGCGAGGCGGTGCGCCTCGCGGAGGAGGGGCTCGAGCGGGCGCGACGCCAGGGCGTCGAGCGCAGCTCGGGCGTCATCCTCGCGTCGAACGCCGTCGACCCGCTCTTCGCGCTCGGCGAATGGGAGCGGGCCGGCGCCCTCATCGACCGCGCGCTCGCCCTCGAGCCGTCGGCGCCGTTCCGCGTGTACCTGCAGCGCGCCAAGATCTGGGGTCTCGTCTGGCGTGGCGAGCCCGAGCGCGCGGCCGAGCTGCTCCGCACCTTCCGGGCGAACATGGCGCCCATCATGGAGGTCGAGATGCAGACGCGGCTCGGCGTGGCGAGGGTCGCGACCGAGGTGGGCCTCGCGGTGGGCGACCTGTCGCAGGCGTGGCGCGACGGCCGCGGCGTCCTGCACGAGCGGCAACTGCCGCTCGCGGGGTACGCCGAGCCGCTGCTCTGGGCGCTGGCCCGGGTCATCGCCGCGGTCCGCGCCGATCCCACGCGGGTGCCCGAGGCCGAGGCCGCCGAGATCCTCGAGGCCGAGCCGACGCTGCGCTCGGCCATGGAGCGGTTGCACTTCTGGCCGACGCATCCGCTCTGGTCGGCGTTCGTCGACGCCGAGCTGCGGCCCAGCGAGGCGGCGTGGCGGGCGGCAGTCGACGCCGCGACGCCGGAGACCGCGCCCGGCTTCCTCCGCCCGTACGCCCTGCTCCGCCTCGGCGAGGCGCAGCTCGACGCCGGCGATCGCCTCGCCGCCCGCGAGACGCTGCAGGAGGCGTACGACGCCGCGGTCGCCGGCGGCGTCACCGCCGTGCAGTCGCGTGTCGCCCACGTGGCGATGCAGGCGGGCGTCGCGCTCGAGCGGGCGACGCACGGCGAGGCGACGCGGGGCTCGGCCGGCGTCGCGGGAGCGGACGACCCGGGCGACGCCGTGGCCGAGCTCACGTCGCGCGAGCGGCAGGTGCTCGAGCTCATCGCCGAGGGGCTCAGCAACCGCCAGATCGGCGAGCGGCTCTACATCAGCGGCAAGACCGCGAGCGTCCACGTGTCGGCGATCCTCCGCAAGCTGGGCGCGTCGAGTCGCACCGAGGCCGTGTACCGGGCCAAGGCGCTGCACTGAGGCTCCTGCGCGCGCATCCGGAGCCGCTTCCCAGCCCGTCCGGCTACCGTGGCATCCGTTGCCGGGCCGACGATGGCTGACGAAGGAGACCGACCGGTATGACCTCGCTCGAGACGATCCCGTTCCAGACCATGACCGGTGAGACCAGCACCCTCGGCGACTGGCCGGGCCAGGTGCGTCTCGTCGTGAACGTCGCCTCGCGATGCGGACTCTCGCCCCAGTACGCCAAGCTCGAGGAGCTCCAGCGGCGCTACGCCGACCGGGGCTTCACGGTGCTCGGGTTCCCGAGCAACCAGTTCTTCCAGGAGCTCTCGTCGAACGACGAGATCGCCGAGTACTGCTCGGCCACGTGGGGCGTGACGTTCCCCATCCTCGACCGCGTTCGGGTGAACGGCCGGCGCGCGCACCCGCTCTTCACCGAGCTCAAGCGATCGCGCGACTCGGCGGGGCTGGCCGGCCCGGTCGTCTGGAACTTCGAGAAGTTCCTCGTGCTGCCCTCCGGCGAGGTGCGGCGGTTCCGGCCGCCGGTCGAGCCCGACGACCCCGCGATCGTGCAGGCGATCGAGGCCGGTCTCGCCGACTCGGGCCGAGCGGATGCCGCGGCGGGCGGCTCCGGCGCATCGGCCTGACCCGCTCCGCGGAGCCTCCGCGCCGCCCTGCCGGACGGCCGCCGTCCGGCGAGCCTGCCGAGCCCACGTAGACTCGGGAGCCGTGCTTTCCTCGTTTGTCGTGATTGTTACAAATTGGTGAAGCACTAGTAATCCTGAAACGTCTGTTACATACTCGTGCGCAGACGTCGCTCACCGACGAGCGACCCGCACGAAGGGCTCGACATGACTGCACTCCCCCCGCGTACCCCCGCCCGCCGCGCGATCGCCGCCTCCGCGCTCGCCGCCGGCTCGCTCCTCGTCCTCGCCGGCTGTGCCACGGCGTCCGACGCCGACTCCGGCGAGTCCGCGTCCGGCGCCGTCGAGGTCGCGGGCATCGAGATCGCCGTCGACGACGCGGCCGCCGAGCTGCTGCCCGCCGACATCGCCGAGGCCGGCAAGGTCAAGGTCGCGACCGACGCGCCCTACGCGCCGTTCGAGATGTTCAAGGAGGAGGGCTCGAAGGAGCTCACCGGCGTCGACGTCGACCTGGGCCACGCGATCGGGGCGAAGCTCGGCATCGACTTCGCGTTCGAGCAGCAGGCGTTCGACGGCATCATCCCCGCCCTGCAGGCCGGCAACTTCGACGTGACCATCACCGCGATGACCTCGAGCGTCGAGCGCATGGAGGTGCTCACCTTCGTCGACTACTCCGCATCGGGCACCGGCATCCTCACCTCCGCGGGCAACCCCGAGGACATCGAGAGCTACCTCGACCTGTGCGGCGAGTCGGTCGCGGTGCAGGCGGCCACGAGCCAGGTCGACCTCGTCAACGGCACCTGGCAGGCCGAGTGCGAGGCCGAGGGCCTCGACCCGATCAAGCTCTCCGAGTTCCCGTCCGACGCCGACGCGCAGCTCGCCATCACGAGCGGCAAGGTCGTCGCCTCGCTGCTGACCAAGCCGAGCGCCGGCTACGTCGCCAAGACCACGAACGACGGCAAGACGTTCGAGGTCATCGAGGACCCGAAGGCCCCCAACGGCTACGACGCCACGCTGAACGGCATCGGCGTCCTCAAGGCGAACGAGGACCTCGCGAAGGCGATCCAGGCCGCGCTGCAGTCCCTCATGGACGACGGCACCTACGAGGCCATCCTCGACCAGTACGGCGTGACCGGCATCGGCATCGACGAGGCCACGATCAACGGCGCCGCCGAGGCCAAGTAGTCCGCCTCGACCCGATCGGAACGGAAGCACCACCCATGACCGCAACGCAGCCGTCGGCCACGGCGGCGCCCGCGGGGCCCACCGGCCCCTCGGGCGCCGCCCGCCCCGGACCCATCGAAGCCGTACCCGTGCGCCACCCGGGGCGGTGGATCGCCGCCGTCCTGGTCCTGGTCCTCGGGATCGGCGCCTTCGCGTCGATCCTCCAGAACCCGAACCTCGACCTCCCGACGGTCGGCGAATACCTCTTCAAGCCGCTGACCATCAACGGCGTCCTCATCACGCTGTGGCTCACGGCCGCGTCGATGGTGATGGGCGTCATCGGCGGCATCGTCGTCGCGGTCATGCGACTCTCGGCGAACCCGGTGCTGTCGGTCGCCGCGATGCTGTTCATCTGGGTCTTCCGCGGCACGCCGCTGCTGCTGCAGCTCATCTTCTGGGGCTTCATCGGGGCGTTCATCCCCAAGATCGTGGTCGGCGTGCCGTTCACCTCGATCGAGTTCTGGTCGTTCACGACCAGCGACCTGATCCCGGCGACGGTCGCCGCCCTGCTCGCGCTCGGCCTGAACGAGATGGCGTACGCCGCCGAGATCGTGCGCGCCGGCATCCAGTCGGTCGACCCCGGCCAGACCGAAGCCGCGCACTCGCTCGGCATGTCGCCCGCCAAGACGCTGCGGCGGGTCGTGCTGCCGCAGGCCATGCGCGTGATCATCCCGCCGATGGGCAACGAGACGATCACGATGCTGAAGAGCACCTCGCTCGTCGCCATCGTCGCGGGCGACGACCTCATGTCGAACATCCGCGAGGCGTACACGCAGAACTACAAGATCATCCCGCTGCTCATCGTCGCGGCGATCTGGTACCTCGCGCTCACCTCGATCCTGTCGATCCCGCAGATGTGGCTCGAGCGTCGCTACGGCCGCGGCTTCAACGGCGCCCGGCCCACGATCGGCTCGCGCGTGTCGACGTTCACGCAGAGCATCGCGCTGCCGGCCCGCACCGCCCGCGCGTCGAAGAAGGAGTCGGCCTCATGACCGCCACCATTCCCCACGCCGCGCCGCTCGCGGCGACGTCGGAGCGACCCATGGTCGAGGCCGTCGAGGTGCACAAGCGCTTCGGCAACCTCGAGGTGCTGAAGGGCATCACCATGTCGGTCGACCGCGGCCAGGTCGTGTGCCTCCTCGGCCCGTCCGGCTCGGGCAAGTCGACGTTCCTCCGCTGCATCAACCACCTCGAGCAGATCGACGCCGGCATGATCCGCGTCGACGGCGAGACGGTCGGGTACCGCGAGCGGAACGGCAAGCTCTACGAGCTCCGCGAGCGGGAGGTCGCGACCCAGCGCCGCAAGGTCGGCATGGTGTTCCAGCGCTTCAACCTGTTCCCGCACATGACCGCGCTCGAGAACGTCATCGAGGCGCCCGTCCAGGTCGCGCGTCGTTCGAAGGCGGATGCCAGGGAGCAGGCGCAGCGCCTGCTGGCCCAGGTCGGGCTCGCCGAGAAGGCCGACACCTACCCGGCTCAGCTCTCGGGCGGCCAGCAGCAGCGCGTCGCGATCGCGCGCGCGCTCGCCATGGAGCCCGAGGTCATGCTGTTCGACGAGCCCACGTCGGCACTCGACCCGGAGCTCGTCGGCGACGTGCTCGACGTGATGCGCGGGCTCGCCGAGAGCGGCATGACGATGATCGTCGTCACGCACGAGATCGGCTTCGCGCGCGAGGTCGGCGACGTGGCCGTGTTCATGGACGGCGGCGTGGTCGTCGAGGCCGGCGACCCGGCCCAGGTCCTCGGCGACCCGACGGAGGAGCGCACGCGCTCGTTCCTGTCGAAGGTGCTCTGACGTGGCGGGGACGACCGTTCGACCCCCATCCGCCGCATCCGTCACCGTCGACCACCGCGCCGACGCGCGCCGCGCCCCGACCGCGGAGGAACTGCGCCACGCGGCCCACGCGGTCGACGGCCGGTACCGCGACGACCTCGCGCACCTCGTCGGGATCGACTCGGGGTCGCACGACGCCGTGGGCGTGACGCGGGTCGCGGAGTGGGCGGCGGCGACGCTCGCCGCCGACGGCTTCGACGTCGAGACCGTGCCGACGCCCGAGCACGACGGCCGGCGTTTCGGCCCCGTGGTCGTCGCCCGGCGACGCGGCACCGGCACCGCGCGCGTGGTGCTGTTCGCGCACATGGACACGGTGTTCCCCGCGGGGACGGCGGCGGAGCGCCCGTTCCGCATCGCGGACGGCATCGCGTACGGCCCCGGCGTGTGCGACGACGTCGCGGGCATCGCGGCGGGCATCGCGGCCGCGCGCGTGCTCGACCGGCTCGGCTACGCCGCCTACGGCGAGCTCGTCATCGCCCTCACGCCCGACGAGGAGATCGGTTCCCCTGCGAGCCGCGAGATCCTCGCCGAGGTGGCCCGGGGGGCGGATGCCGCGCTGTGCCTCGAGTGCGCGCGGGAGAACGGCGACCTGGTCGGCGCCCGCAAGGGCGTGGCCGACGTCCTCGTCTCGATCCACGGCCGTGCCGCGCACTCGGGCGTCGAGCCCGAGCGCGGCATCAACGCCGCGGTCGAGGCGGCCCGGCTGCTGCTCGACGTCCAGGCGCTGTCGGGCGCGGAGCCCGGGCTGACGGTGAACGTCGGCCGGGTCGCGTCGGGTTCGCGCGCGAACATCGTGCCCGAGCACGCCGAGCTCCACGTCGAGGTGCGGGCGACCGGGCTCGCCGAGCTGGTCGCCACGCTCGACGCGATCGACGAGCGGGGGCGGCATCCGTTCGTCGACGGCGCGCGCATCGAGGTCACGCGGCTCGACGTGTGCCCGCCGCTCGAGCGGTCGGCGACCGACGACCTGGCCGTGCTCGCCCGTGAGGTGGGCGCCCGGCTGGGACTCGCGTTCGACGTCGCGGCGACGGGAGGCGCGTCCGACGCGAACTTCGTGGCCGCGCTCGGCGTGCCGACCCTCGACGGGCTCGGACCGGTCGGCGGCGGCGACCACGGCGTCGACGAGTGGCTGGACCTCGCGACCGTGCCCGAACGGGTCGCGCTCCTCGCCGGGCTCGTCGTCGCCGTGGCCGAGGCGGACGCCGGGGCGCCGGCCGCCGGGGCGTCCGACGCGGCGTGACCCGCGAGCGCCGGGGGAGGGCAGTACGGTGAGACGCGGAAGGGGGTCGTCGATGACGCTGGACGCAGGAACGGGCACGACCGGGCCGGAGGGCCGGACGTCGGTGGCCGAGACGATCCGCCGCGGCATGGCCGACTGCTCGCCCGCGGAGCGCAAGGTGGCCCGCGTCCTGCTGTCGTCGTACCCGTCGGCGGGCTTCGAGACCGTCGCGAAGCTCGCGGCGCGCGCCGGGGTCAGCGGCCCCACGGTGCTGCGGTTCGCGAACCGCATGGGCTACCGGGGCTTCCCCGAGTTCCAGCAGGCGCTGCGCGACGACCTCGACGAGCGCTCGGCGTCGCCGCTCGCGCTGTACGACCGGGGGCAGGGCACCGCGCTCGGTGGCGAGGGCACGCGGCTCGAGCAGGCGGGCGCGATCATGCGCACCACGCTCGAGCGCACCTTCGCGAACCTCGCGCCCGACGAGTTCGAGCGCAGCGTCGAGGCGCTCACGTCGGCGAAGGGGCGGGTGCTCGTCGCGGGCGGGCGCTTCAGCGGGCTCCTCGCGCGGTTCCTGGCGCAGCACCTGCAGCTCATGCGCCCCGGCGTGTCGATGCTGCCCGACGACGCCGGCGGCCGCGCCGAGGCGATCGCCGGGCTCGGGCGCGGCGACGTCGTCGTGCTCTTCGACTACCGCCGGTACGAGGAGCCGACCCTGCAGGTCGCCGCGGCCGCGCGCGAACGCCGCGCGCAGGTGGTGCTCTTCACCGATTCGTGGCTCTCGCCGATCGCGTCCGACGCCGACGTGGTGCTGCCGAGCGAGACGGGCTCGCCGTCGGCGTTCGACGCCATGACGCCCGTGCTCGCGCTGGTCGAGTCGGTCATCGCCGGTTGCCTCGAACGGCTCGGCGACGACGCGTCCGAGCGGATGCGGCGCATCGAGGCCGCCGGCGCGGAACTCGGGCTCTACTAGCCGAGGCCGGAGCCGACCCGGCCGCCGAGGGGGGCCGGGCCGTGGCATCCGCTCAGTCGACCGGAGTGAACCCCCGCGCCACCTCGGCGAGGATGCGCGCGCCGTAGCCCGTCGCGCCCTTCGAGCGCCACTCGTCGTCGGCGTCGGCGCTCATCGTGCCCGCGATGTCGAGGTGCGCCCAGGGGGTGTCGCCGACGAACTCGGCGAGGAAGAGCGCCGCGGTCGTGGCCCCGGCGTTCGTGCCGCCGAGGTTGGCGATGTCGGCGACGTCGGAGTCCATGAGCTTGCGGTACTTGCGCACGAGCGGGAACTGCCACGTGGGCTCGTCCACCGCCTCGGCGGCGTCGCGCACCCGGTCGACGAGGGGCTGGCTCGTGCCGAGCACGACCGAGTGCGTCTCCCCAAGCGCGCGCATCGCGGCGCCGGTGAGCGTCGCGATGTCGACGATCGCGTCGACGCCCTCCTCGGTCGCGAGCACGAGCGCGTCCATCATCACGAGCCGGCCCTCGGCGTCGGTGTTCTTCACCTCGACCGTCTTGCCCCCGCGGGCGGTCAGCACGTCGCCGAGCTTGTACGCCGAACCCGACGGCATGTTGTCGGTGCACATGAGCCAGCCGGTGACCTTCGCGGTCGTGCCGAGGTCGCGCAGTGCGGTGAAGGCGCCGAGCACCGCCGCAGCGCCGCCCATGTCCATCTTCATGAGCAGGTGCATGGGATCGCTGGGCTTCAGGCTGATGCCGCCCGAGTCGTACATGATGCCCTTGCCCACGAGCCCGAGGTGTCCGGTCGCATCGCCCGCGGGCTCGTACCGCAGCACCACCATGCGCGGCTCCTCCGCGCTGCCCGCGTTCACGCCGAGCAGGCCGCCGCAGCCGAGCTCGATGAGCTGCTGCCGGTCGAAGACCTCGACGTGGAACCCGAACCGGCCGCCGAGGAGCTCGGCGACGTCGGCGAGGTCGGTCGCAGTGAGGTGGCTCGGCGGCGTGTTCGCGAGGTCGCGGGCGACGGCGGTGGCCCGTGCGGCGACGAGTCCCGTGGCGATGCCGGCGGATGCCGCGTCGCGGTCGGCGTCGTCGATGCGGAGTTCCACGCGCGTGAGCCGGGCCTCGCGCGGCTCGGCCTTCAGCGCGTCGTACCGGTACCGGGCGAGCGTGGCGCCCTCGGTGAGGGCTCGCCCGGCCGCCTCCGCGTCGATCCCGCCGAGGGCGGGCACGCGAAGGCCGACGGTCGCGGCCTTCGGCACCGCCCGCACGAAGGCGGCCGCCGCGTCGCGGAGCGTGGCCTCGGTGGCCTCGGCGGCGGGCCCGCCGCCGACGACGATGATGAGCGTCCGGGCGGCCTGCGGGATCAGCAGCGTCTGTCCGGGCTTGGCCTCGAACCCGGCGCGCTTCAGGGCGTCCCGGTCGAGCCCGACGCCCTCGGGCAGGGGACCCTCGTCGTGCACGATCACGCCGATGGCGTCGAGTCCGGCGCCGCCGGTGCCGCCGCCGAACTCGTCGACGGCCACGACCTCGACGGCGTCGAACGCGGCGAGCGACGGGACGGGCGAGAAGTCCTCGGCGATGAGCTTGTGCGGGCTGCGGGTCACGGGCGTGCCTCCAGGTGGTCGGGATCGGCGACCTCGTCGATCGGATCGTCGTCGTCGGGCTCGTGCTGCTCGGGAAGCTCCCCTCCGCGGGGGCCGGGCGTCGCTCCGACAGTAACCCGCCGCGCCGGGGAGCGGTAGAGCACCGAACGGGGGCCCCGAACGGATGCCGCGGCGCTACTCTGTGCGAATGGACCCCGTGGCGATGACGACGAGAGGGCCGCGTCGATGACGACAGGACCGGACACCGGCTCCATCCGGGCCGCGGCATCCGCCATCCGTGCGCTCGCCGAGGAGCGCGGCCTCAAGGCCTCGATGTGGTTGGCGATCGTGCTCTCGGTGACGGCCATCGGGCTGGGCATCTGGGCGGGTTCGCGCGTGCTCGTGCTCGTCGCCGCGGTCGGCGTCATCGGCGTCGCGATGTCGTGGCTCGCGCTGCGCGCCTCCCGCGCCGCCGACGCCGGCCCCACCGAGCGGTACCCGTACGGGCGCGACGGCCTGACGCCGCTCGTCGGCGCGGTGCAGGGGCTCGCGGTGGGGGCGACGATCGTGTTCGCCGCGAGCGACGCGGTCATCGTCATCCTGAACGGCGGGCAGCGCGTGTCGGCGCTCGCGGTGGCGGTGTACGCGCTCGTCGCGGCCGTGGCATCCGTCGTCTTCGCCGTGTGGCTCCGCAGGAACGCCGAGGGCAGCGAGCTCATCGTCGCCGAGGCGTCGCAGTGGAACGCGGCGGCCGTGCGCCGGTTCGTGATCGCCGCGGGCGCGGCGCTCGCGCTGGTGCTCGCGCTCGTCGGCATCGAGTGGCCGCTCGACTACATCGACCCCGTGCTCGTGCTCGTCGCGTGCGCGCTCATCGCGCCGATCCCGATCCGGATGCTGCGCCGGGGCGTCGCCGAGCTGCTCGAGGGGCAGCCCGACGGGCACACCCTGCTCGCGATCGAACGCGCGGTCGACGGCGTCGCCGGACGATTCGACCTGCCCGGACCAGAGGTGCGCTCGACGAAGCTCGGGGCGAAGCTCTACGTCGACGTGGTGTTCGTGCTCGACCACGACACCGCCACCATCGGGCAGGAGGACGAGGTGCGCCGGGCCGTCATCAGCGCCCTGGCCCCACTGCCGTTCGACGTGTGGGCGACGGTCGAGCTCACCGCCGACCCGGCGCTCGCCGAGTAGCGGCGCACCGGTCCGTCCGAGACCTTCGTCCCGGCCTTCTCCGAGGACGCGCGGCTAGACTGCGCTCGAACCCACGACCGCGACGTCCGGGCGCGCGAGGTCGGCCGCCCGCCGCGGTCGATGACGGCGACAGGCGGTGACGTGGAGATCTTCGAGGGCTGGCCCCTTTCGGCGGCCATCGGCGTGCTGTTCGTGATCGTGCTGCTCCGTGCGGGCGGCACCTATGCGCTCGGTCGCGGGTCGCGCGCGGGCGTGAAGCGGCTGCTCGAGCGGCGCGGCCGGATGGCGCCGCAGCTCGCACGCGCGGAGACCGTGATCGAGCGCTTCGGCGCCCCGGTGGTCGCGCTGTCGTTCCTGACGGTCGGCTTCCAGACGGCGGTCAACCTCGCCGCGGGGGTGCTGCGGATGCCGCTGGTGAAGTACCTGCCCGCGCTCGTCGTCGGCGGGGCGATGTGGGCGACGCTCTACGGCGTCCTCGGCCTGGCCACGGTGAACGCCGTCATCGCCGCCGCGCAACGCGATCCCGTCGCGGCGATCCTCAGCGCGCTCGCCGTGGTGGCACTCCTGGTGCTGATCGAGTTCGCCACCCGCCGGGCGCGATCGTTCGCGGCCGCGCATTCGCGAGCGGATGCCGCCGAGCCGAGGCTGCCCGAGGACGCCGGTCAGACGGAGTAGTCCTCGACGGCGGTGGCGACATCGCGCTCGCCGCGGTCGGCGAGGGCGTCGACGAACCGGATGAACACGGAGATCCATCCGAAGATCGTCGCGAAGGCGAGCAGTTCGAAGGCGGTCAGGCTGTAGTAGCCGACGGGTTCGAACAGCAGCGCGCCGCCGAGCAGCAGCACGATGCCGCCCGCGCAGAGCCAGAAGAACCGCGACGGCATCCCCTTCAGGGTGAACGGCGCCGAGGCGAGCAGCCCGAGGAAGGTCAACGACATCCCGATCGCCGACAGGTTGTGGAGCAGCATGCTCACGTCGAGCGGGAACACGCCCACGCAGGCGAGGAGCGTGCCCATCACGACGAACACCGTCGACACGAACCGGGGGGTCCAGGCGTGCACGAGCACGCCCTGCCGGACCAGCGCGGTGAGGTCGCGGTGGACGTACAGCGCGAACGTCGTGACGAACGCACCGCCGAGGAGCACGGCGAGGTTGAACAGCGAGCTCGAGACGTCGTCGCCCGTGCCGAGCTGGCTGAAGTGGTACTCCCACCACGCCGGGTCCTGCGCGGTCGCCATGCTGGCGAGCACCGACGACGACATGAAGATCACGAGCAGCGAGGCGAGGCGACCGGTGGTGACCGCGGATGCCGACAGCGCGACCCAGTAGGCAGCGAGGCCGGCGGATGCCGCGGTGGCGCCGGTCGCGGTGAACGCGTCGACGATGATGCCCTCGAAGGCGCGCTGCAGCGTCGTGAAGACGACCACGGTGACGATGCCGGCGATCACGGCGTGGACGGCCGAGACCGTCGCGACGTCGAGCGCCGTCTTCCAGGGGCGCAGTCGGCGGCGCCACTCCTGCCCCGGCAGGTCGCGCGAGCGCGCGTAGGCGACCGCGCCGATCACGAGCGTCGTGACGAGGACGCTGATGGCGGCGACCGCGCCGACCGACCACCGCCCCCACAGGGGCCACACGAGCCCGCGGAAGAACAGCCACGCCACCACGGCGCTCGTCGTCGCCGCGATGAGGCCGCCGACGAGGGCCTCGGTCTCGACGGCGAGGCGTCGGCGAGCGGATGCCGCGGCCCGACCTCGTCCCGGTCCGGGCGGTCGCGCCTCGGCGCTCGGTCGAGCCCGGTCCGCCGGCACCGTCGAGGAGGACATGCGCTCAGGCTAGGACCGACCGGCCCGTCCGGATCGGACCAAGGTCCCCACGCGCCGAGCGGCCGGATGCCCTGCGATTCCACCGCGCCCGCAGCGCGGGGTCAGGGCGCGGGCGTCTCCGTGCTGCGAAGTGCCCCGTCGAGCGAGCCGAGCAGCCCGTCGGTGAGGGCGTAGGCGGTGCCGCCCAGGACGCCGTACGCGAGCGTGAGCGAGTCGAGGCTGACGGTCCCGCGCACCTGGAGGGTGGCCGTGCCGCTCGCGTCGAGCACGCCCGAGAAGAGCACCTCGCCACCGCTCGAGACCGTGAACGGTGCGCCGGGCTCGCCGGTCACGGTCAGGGTGCGCCATCCGTTGGAGCCGGGTCGGCTGAGCTCGGCCGTGATGGGCGTGCTGCCGGTCGGCGGTGCCGGCTCGGAGACCGGCGTCCGGCCACCACCGGTCGCGGGCGTCGTCCCGGCCGGGGGCGCGGCGGCCGGCTCGTCGTTCGGCGTGCTGCCGGAGGGTGCGCCCGAACTCCTGCCTTGCGGCGTCTCCGCCGCGTCGGGCGCCGGCGCGGCGCCGGCGGACGGCTGCGGGCCGGCGTCCGGCTCCGTCGGTGCCGGCGCGGTCGGGCTCGGTGCGTCGGGCAGTTCGCTCGAGACCACGACCGGCGGGAGCACGCGCGGCGCGGAGGCCGCGACGTCGTTCGTCGACCCGGGGTCGGCCAGGATCCGGGAGTCGTCCTCGCCGCCGCCGTTCCAGACGGACAGCCCGGCGACGAGTGCGGTGGTGGCCGCGATGCCGCCGAGGGTGGCGCCGACCGCGGCCGCGCGTCGGCGCGGGCTCGTGCGGAGCGCGGCGACCAGTGCCGCGGGCAGTGCGACGAGTCCGGCGACGCGCCCGATGCCCGGGGTCGTGTCGGCGTCGGCCGCGGCCTCCGTCTCGGCGGCCGTCTCGGCGAGGGTCGGCACCGGCTCCGTCGCTGCGGCGGAGGCGCCGCCGCGCACGGACTCCAGGAACGCGATGCCGCCGCCGGCACCCAGCAGGAGGATCGGTAGGGTCGTCACGGCGCGACGGGCGACGGCCTCGGGCGGTGCGGCGACGACCCGGCAGCGCGGACACTCGTCGAGGTGGGCGCGGGCGCGACGCCCCGACGCGGCCGCCGCGGTGCGGCACTCGGCGTCGTCGGGCAGCTCGGCCAGCCGGAGGGAGTTCCACTCCGCGCGAAGGGCCGCCTGCGCGTCGGCGACCATCGACTCGGCGTCGCCCGCCGTGAGGCCGAGTTCCGCGGCGAGCTCGGCGGTGGTCAGGCCGTCGACCTCGGTGAGCCAGAGGGCCTCCTGCCACCGGGTGGGCAGCGCGGCGAAGGCGGCGGCCGCAGCGGACCCATCGCCCATGCCGTCGGGGAGCACGTCCTGGTAGGTCTCGACGGGCGCGAGCTCGAGCGGAGCGTGCGGCGCCGATGCGCCACCGGCGGACGCGGCCGGCTCCGGCGGCGGCATCGCGCTCCCGTCCGCGATCGCCCGGCGGGTCAGGGCGAGCAGGTGCGGCCGGGTCGCGCCCGCCGGGCCTCCGCCGTCGCCGAGCTCGGCGACGAGGCGCTCGGCGGTGCGGACGACGACCGGCTCGGCGTCGGGCCGGCCGGTTGCGGCGCGGGCCGCGCGCCACGCCACCGAGAGGTGGCGCTGCCAGAGCCGGGTGATCGCGAAGGAGTCGCCGGTATGGGCGGCGTCGACGAGTTCCGCGTCGGTCGGGGTCTCGATCACCGAGGGTGCGTCGAGGGGTGACGGTTCGCGGTTCGCCGCGTCCTCCACGTCCACTCCTCTCCGCCCCTGGACGCACGGGAGGCGGTGGCTCGCTGCCCGTCCGGGGGATGCGCCGGGTCGCGGCGCGATCGGGGTTGCTGTCCGTCCGGCCCGATTCGGCGTGTGCGAGGGGGGCGCCGGTATTCGGCGTCGCGCTCCTCGACGTGCATGCCGGGTGCGGCCCGACGGATGCGCCCGAGTCTACGACCCTCGACCGGGCGTTCCGCAAGACCCAGTTGTCGCGGTGCTCGGATGAGCACGCGGGCTCAGCTGCCGATCTGGGGTGAGGCGACGCCCGTGCGCAGCAGCGCTCCCTCGTGCCGGACCGTGGCCGCGGCGATCTCCATCGCCTCGCCGAGCGCCCGCGACCACGCCTCGGCGTCCGCCGGCACGCCGTCCGCGGCGATGCGGTGCACGACGGCGGCGAGGGTCGCGTCGCCGGCGCCCATCGTGTCGACGACCGGGCCGTCGAGCTGCACGATGTCGGCGTGCACCTCGATGCCGCGGTGGTGCAGCGATGCGCCGTGGCGGCCCGCGGTCGCGAGGACGGCCGGCCCCGCGGCATCCGTCGACCCCCCGCCCCCGAGGCGCGCCACGAACTCGTCGAGTGGCGCCCCGAGCAGGAGGTCGGCGTCCTCGTCGCCGGCCTTGACGAGCAGCGATCGGGCGGCGACGCGCTCGAAGTTCGCGAGGAACCGGTCGCGGTCGTGCAGCATGCCCGACCGCGGGTTGCCGTCGACGATCAGGCGGTGCTCGGGACCCTCGATCGCGTCGAGCAGCAGGTCGACCTGCTCGTCGTCGTCGAACGGGTAGCAGCTGACGACCACGAGGTCGGCGTCGGCGAGGGCGGCGCGCGTGTCGTCGTCGAAGTGCAGCTGCCGGTGCTGCGCCGCCTCGTTGAACTCGTACCGCGGCTCCCCGTCGGTGCGGATCGAGACCGCACGCGACGTGCCGTGCTGCGACGGGCTCGCGACGAGCCGCACGCCGTAGTCGTCGAGGAAGGCGTGGATGCGCTCGGCCGGCTCGTCGTCGCCGACCATGGCGATGAGGGTCGCGTCGTCGCCGAGGAGGGCGAGGCCCACCGCGACGTTCAGCGCGGCGCCGCCCACGAACTCCCGGGCGCCGGAGGGGTCGCGCAGTTCGTCGATGAGTGCGTCGCCGACGACGCTGATCCGGGCTCGAGACGTGGATGCCATGTGCCCAGCCTCACGCCGTGCGGCGCACCCGTCAACTGCGGCGGCGTCGCTGCCCGGTCCGTCGTCGACGGATGGCGCGGAGTGGCCCCGCGGCCCCCGGCGGCAATACAGTACGGTGTCACGCGTTCCCGCCCCAGAGGAGTCGAATGAGACCCGGACCCAGACGCAGCCTCACCCACCCCGAGATCCTCGACGCCGCGTTCGAGCTGCTCGAGACGAAGGGGTTCGACGCGGTGTCGGTGCGCGGCGT